>NZ_JBHFNQ010000219.1:0-95131 GCF_041929345.1 Floridaenema aerugineum BLCC-F46 | reverse complement strand
ATCCAGTACAGGAAAGAAGCTGAATGCAGATGTGAATGGAAGTTATAACATCATGAGAAAAGCAGTCCCAAATGTCTTTGACGATGGGATAGAGGGCATTGTAGTTTGCCCAGTGAGGATCACACCTACAAAATAAGACCTGAGATATTTGTCTATGGTTTTATGAACTATAAGAGTAGTTGAAAAAGCTTTCTTTCCTTCTGCCTTCTGCCCTGGAGCCTTCTATCATGCCTAAGCCAAGTCAACTGTTACCATAGAATTTTGTATGCCTGTCCTAGCTCAAAGGTCGATTCATAAGCCAATATAATTAAGGCAACGAAACAAAATTTAAAAATTGCTGTTCTATGGCAAGAATCGAAACGAGAACAGAACCAATGGTTCTGAACATGGGGCCGCACCATCCCTCGATGCACGGGGTACTGCGGTTGATTGTTACTTTAGATGGGGAAGATGTAGTTGATTGTGAACCTGTAATTGGCTACCTACATCGCGGCATGGAGAAAATTGCCGAGAACCGCACCAATATTATGTATGTTCCTTACGTTAGTCGTTGGGACTATGCGGAAGGGATGTTCAACGAAGCTGTCACCGTGAATGCGCCGGAAAAGTTGGCGGGAATTGAAGTTCCCAAACGCGCCAGCTATATTCGGGTGATTATGCTGGAGTTGAACCGCATTGCGAACCATTTATTGTGGCTTGGCCCATTTTTGGCTGACGTTGGCGCACAAACTCCGTTTTTCTACATTTTCCGGGAACGGGAATATATTTACGATTTGTGGGAAGCGGCGACAGGTTATCGGATGGTGAATAACAACTACTTCCGCATTGGGGGAGTAGCGGTAGATTTACCTTACGGTTGGGTGGATAAGTGTTACGATTTCTGCGACTACTTTATGCCTGTGGTTGACGAATACGAACGCTTGATCACAGATAACCCGATTTTCCGGCGACGGACTGAAGGTGTGGGTACTATCACCCGCGAAGAGGCGATTAATTGGGGTCTTTCTGGCCCAACGTTACGCGGTTCTGGCGTGAAGTGGGATTTGCGAAAGGTTGACCACTACGAATGTTATGATGACTTCGATTGGGAAGTGCATTATGAAACTACTGGTGATTGTCTCGCCCGCTATTTGGTGAGAATTCGGGAAATGCGGGAGTCGGTAAAGATTCTTCGCCAAGCTTTAAAAGGTCTTCCCGGTGGCCCTTATGAGAATTTGGAAGCGAAGCGGTTGGCAGGTGGGCCGAAATCTGAGTGGAATGGTTTCGATTATCAGTACATCGCCAAAAAAGTCGCCCCAACTTTCAAAATTCCTAAAGGTGAGTACTACGCCCGTGTGGAAAGTGGTAAAGGGGAATTGGGAATTTACCTGATTGGTGATGACAATGTGTTCCCTTGGCGCTGGAAAATTCGCGCTGCTGATTTTGTGAATCTGCAAATTCTGCCTCACCTGTTAAAGGGTGTGAAGGTTGCTGATATTGTGGCGATTTTGGGCAGTATCGACATTATCATGGGTTCGGTAGACCGTTAGGAAGTTTTGAGTTTTGAGTTTTGAGTTTTGAGTTAATAAAGTTATGAGGACTCGAAATTCAAGGCTCAAAATTCACAACTAATTATTTTTATAATTATCTAAATGGAGCAAGAAAAGTTCCATCACAACGCAGTTTTAGGGGAGATGAATTGCAACTTTAAAACTCAGATTGAGCGTTCGACTTAACTCACGCCGAAGTCGTAGCGAATCAATATAGTTTGACGCAAGTGTTTTCCCAGATTATACTATTAGTAATTTATTGGATTAATGAGTGATGTTGACAGCTTTAAAGGTAAGACTGTATCCGAATAAAGAACAGCAAATAGCCTTAGCCAAAAACTTTTGCTGTTGTCGCTTTGTTTGGAATTATTACCTAAATAAGACCAACACTCAGGATCAAGAAACGGGAAAGGGACTAAGCTATTGCGATATGGCTAAAGACTTGACGCAACTGAAGAAAGTTGCAGAATATATTTGGTTGCAAGAAGTATCTTCTTCGGCATTACAGCAATCGCTAAAGAACCTAGAAACAGCGTTCAAAAACTTCTTTGAACATCGAGCCAAATTCCCAAAGTTCAAAAGCAAACATCAAAAGCAATCGCTTCGTTATCCAGCAGGTTGTTCGATTAAAAGTGGTAGCGTACAACTTCCTAAACTAGGAATTGTCAAAGCAGTAATTTCTAAAAATAACCTTGGCAAAATCAAATCTGTAACTGTTTGCAAATCCAGTGTTGATAAGTATTTCGCCGCTATTTTGTTTGAAGTTGAAGATGTACGAACTAATAAAGAGGGCAAGATTTCAGGAATCGATCTAGGTCTAAATTCCTTAGTGACGGTGTTTGACGGCGAGACAACTTACAAGGTTGAACCGATTCGTGCTACCAAGAAGTACGCCAAGGGATTAAGACCCAGACAACAATCATTGTCTCGAAAAAAGAAAGGTTCTAATAATCGTAAAAGACAGGTAAAAAGAGTAGCCAAGGTTCACCAGAAAATCACATATACAAGGCAAGACTTTCTCCATAAACTCTCTCATAAGTTAGTCAGTGAAAATAAAACTATTGTAGTAGAGAGCCTTTGTGTAAAAGGATTAGCACGTACCAACAAAGCCAAATCTGTATTAGATTCTGGATTTGGGATGCTAGTTAATTTCTGGGACTACAAACTAAAAAGAGTTGGCGGAATGCTTGTAGAAGTTAACAGGTTCTTTCCCAGTAGAAAGCTTTGTAATTGTTGCAAATATAAGAATGATTCTCTCACCTTAAAAGATAGAGAATGGGTTTGTCCTAAATGCCTTACCCATCACGATAGGGATGAGAACGCAGCGAAGAATTTGCGGTCAGAAGGGATGAGAATCCTGTCAACAAATACCGTAGGGCATACGGAATTTCAAGCTTGTGGAGAGGGTGTAAGACTCGCTAGTAATTCTACTAGAAAGCAACGCTCTAGGAAACAAGAATCTCCCGTTACACCGTCAGTTTAACGGGAGAGTGTCAATTTTATGGATGATTCTAACTTAGGTTTGCGGGGAGCGATCGCATCTCAAATCTCTTCCCACCCCCAAAAACGCATTACTTTCGCCGAATACATGAATTTGGCACTTTATCACCCAGAACAAGGTTACTACACTACAAATCAAGTTAACATTGGCTCGCAAGGTGATTTTTTTACTTCTCCTCATTTAGGTGCAGATTTTGGCGAGTTGTTGGCAAAACAATTTTGCCAAATGTGGGAAGTTCTAGGTCGTCCAGTACCTTTTAATTTAGTGGAAATGGGCGCAGGGCAAGGAATTTTAGCCGGAGATATTCTGCGTTATTTACACAAGCACCATTTCGAGTTTTTCTCTGCTTTAGATTACATCATTGTCGAAAAGTCCTCTGCCTTAAGGTTGGAACAAGAAAAACGGTTGTCTAATTTCCCTCTGCGTTGGTGTGAGTGGGAGGAAATACCCGCTAATTCCCTGGTTGGATGTTGCTTTTCCAATGAACTCATAGATGCTTTTCCGGTGCATCAGGTAATTTGGGAACAAGGGGAATTAAAAGAAATTTATGTAACTTTAGGGAAGGAAGGGGAGTTTGTGGAAGTAACCGGAGAAGTTTCTACAAATCGGTTAGTTGAGTATTTTGATTTCCTGGAGATTGATTTGGCGAAAAACGCTTATCCAGAGGGCTATCGCACTGAGGTAAATTTGCTAGCTTTGGATTGGTTAAGCATGATTTCTGAGAAAATCCAACGGGGTTATTTGTTAACTATTGATTATGGTTATCCTGCCCATCGTTACTATAGTTTAGGGCGTTCTCTGGGAACTTTGCAATGCTATTATCGCCATAGTCATCATAATGATCCTTATATCAATATTGGGCGGCAAGATATTACTGCTCATGTTGATTTTACCAGTTTGGAAAAATGGGGCGAGTTGTGCGGTTTGCGGCGGTTGGGTTTTACGCAGCAAGGGTTGTTTTTGATGGCGTTGGGGTTGGGCGATCGTATTTCGTCTATTTCTGATAGTAACGCTACCAATTTTCAGGATATTCAAAAAGTTTTACAACGTCGAGATTCCCTGCACCAAATGATTAACCCAATGGGTTTGGGTGGTTTTGGTGTGTTGCTGCAATGTCGCGGTTTAATGGAGGAGGAAATAGCTCAACCTTTGCAGGGTTTTACTATTCCGAAAAGGTAGTTTTTAGGTACGTTGTTGCGCTTTAGCGCTAAAGAAAGGCGCTGAAGCGCAACAACGTACTATTTTAATATTAGAGTTAGTTTAAGAGTCAGTTTCTAAGATGGTGAGGACGTATTCTGCTTGGTTGACTGAATGGTTGGTGGATAGGTCGAAAATTATGCCACTTTTTTCAGCCTTGACATCTATTATAGCAGGTAATTTGCCTTCTTTGTTAAAGGCAATTATTTGGTAAACTCCCTCTCTTGCTGTTACATAAGTCCCTAAATTTAGGCGATTTTGAATTACTCCGCCAAGGGGAGCATAGTATTTTTTAAGTTGAGTTTTTCGGGTATAATTTATTTGATGATTTGCTGTTTCTGGCAGAGGAAATCCAGGGATTGATAGTATACCTTTTTGGGCTAAGTAGTTTTTAATTCCTCGCACTCCTTTGGCAACTGATTCGGGATTCATTTGCATCCCAGAGCCTAATTCTAATGTCCATGATTCTAAGTCAAATTGTATCGGTTTTCCTTGCTGTGCTAGGGCATCTTCCAAGGCTAGCCAAGGCTTTAAAAAGGCTTCGTCAAAGGCATCTCCGTCATATTCGTTGAGTAAAATTTCATAGTCTAAAAGGAAGGCTTTGGCGCTTTCTTCTCTACCTTTGAATCCGTAAATGTAATCTATGCCATGATTGCTCGAACTGTGAATATCAATAACATAATTGGCATCTAAACATAAAGATTGTAGTTGATATCGGTATAACTCGCTTAAAGGTGCTCCACTGGGAGAATTTATCTTGTCTGCTAGTTTTTCAAAGTTTTGTTTAATTCGCTGAAGATAATTTTCTCTAATAACATCAGCATCAAAATTTAGCTGTGTTTTAACAAATATTTCCAAATCTTTACATTCTTTTTCAAAATCCCAAAATATGCGATTCCAATCTTTACCATCATAAATGTTAAATCTTCCAGTAGAAAAGTAGTGAGTACGTTGGTTTGTGCTAAAAGGATTACAGAGGGGAACAAGCCATATTTCACCAGCAATATTTGTGGGATTGAGAGTAATCAAAAACTCAATTAACTGATGAATGACGGCATTACCAACAATTTCAGCACCATGTAAATTGGCTTGAAGATAAGCTTTTTTACCGGGGGTGGAACCAATAAATTTATAGATTTGGAGGGAAAAGAGATCGCCAGAGGCGAGTTGTACCAGAGGAAGTTGAGAAATTGTCGGAATCATCTGTAACTCCTAGAGAGATTAAACCTAATGACGGTAGGATTACTTCCTCTGAGATTAACACCGTCAGAGCAAATATTAGGTAGTGGATGAGCAACTTTAGCTGAGATATTCCCAAATAATAAAGCGATAGCTACTTACCAATAATTCACTACTTAACTAATGCCAGTTACTATTGAAGACATAAAGATATGCAAGAACAAAAACGCATTGGAATTTTAACTAGTGGTGGCGACTGTGCAGGCTTAAATGCAGCAATTAGAGGTGCCGTATGTCGTGCTGTAGGTTCCTATGGCTGGAAAGTTTTAGGGATTCGTCAAGCCACAATGGGATTAATGAATTCTCCACCTGACTTTATTCCGTTGGATATAGATAAAGTTGATGAATTGTTAATTATGGGTGGTACGTTTTTAGGAACAACAAATACGGGAGATCCCTTTGCTTTTCCTATGCCTGATGGTACCACACGCGATCGCTCATCGGAAATTATCGCTGGCTATCATCAATTAGGGTTAGATGCCTTAATAGTAATTGGTGGCGATGGTAGCATGGACATTGTGCGAAAAATTGCCCAAAAAGGCGGGATGAATTTAGTAGCTATTCCCAAAACTATTGACAACGATGTTGGCAGCACAGAACGTTCTATTGGGTTTGACACAGCGGTTAATATCGCCACAGAATCCTTAGATCGCTTGCATTTTACAGCCGCTAGTCACAACCGAGTCATGATTTTAGAAGTCATGGGACGTGACGCTGGACATATTGCCATTAGTGCTGGAATAGCTGGTGGAGCTAATATAATTCTCATCCCAGAAATTCCTTATAGTCTGGAGAGTATTTGCGAGAAGATTCGGGAACGTCAAGAGTCTGGAAAGAACTATTCTTTGGTAATTGTTTCCGAAGCTGTGAAGGCAGAAAATGGCGAAACAATTAAGAATATAAATCGTTTAGGACAAACCAGATATGGCGGTATTGGTCAATATTTGGCTGATAAAATTTGCGCCTGTAGCGGTGCAGAAACCAGAGTAACAGTATTAGGACATATCCAACGTGGCGGTACACCTTCACCATTGGATAGATTAACTGGTTCTGTGTTTGGAGTAGCAGCAATTGATTTAATTGCTGAAGGTAAATATGATTGCATGGTAAGTTGGCAAAATCGCCAAGTAGTGAGCGTACCAATTCCTGAAGCGATCGGCAAATATAGTACAGTAGATCCCAATGGAATGTTAGTTAAAACCGCCAGAGGTCTAGGCATTTGTTTGGGAGATTAATTGGTACGTTGTTGCGCTTTAGCGCTCTTGTTTAGCGCTAAAGCGCAACAACGTACTTTAGTTTATTTAGTAGCAATTACATTTAAACTGATTAAAGTATTTTCTACTCGCATAATACTCGTATCATTAAAGAAACCGAAACTTTCTACTTTTGTCCAGTTTATAAAACCAACTTCTCGTAAAAAAATGGATAAAATTTCTAAATCAAAACCAACTTTATGGACATCATACTCATTTTTTTGACCACCAAACATTACCGCCATTAAGTAATAGCGATCGTAAACAGATAGTTTATCATTCAAATATAGCCAACACAAAACTCTTAAATTGGGAACGCTGATATAAAGTTTTCCCCCGGGTTGCAATACTCGATACCATTCCTTTAAAGTATTCAATAACTCATTATTCAAACCATGATGAAAATGTTCTAAAACATGGCTAGCATAAATTGCTTCAATAGAATTATCAGCAAACTGTTCTAAATTTGCCGCATTACCTACAAAATCTACTTCGGGACGCGCTTCAACATCTAAAATTTTCCAATCGGGATGTGTTTCTGTTCCGCCAATGTGAAGTTTCATGGGTTTTAAATTTCAACTTTGATTTGTCTGCATTTGAATTAGTAAAGTTTCTGTTGTCCAAGTCGGACAACCACAACCTAAAAAATCACAGTCTTGTGTCCAAATTGCTGCATCCATTAATAATGCTAACGCTACCGTTGACCAATCATTTGGATCTCTGGGAATGCGATTTCTGGCTTCAGTTTCTAAGTGGATATAGTTAGGTTCTGTAATGACTGTAATTTTAGTTTCAATCAAATGTATTGCTTGAGCAAGTAAAAGTTGTGCGTTTGCTTCCGTGAGTCTACCTCGGCTTACCATTAATGGTATGCGTCGTCTGATTTCATACTGAGTTTCATCTAAAACTTGTTCAGTTATATAAAGCATCAGTGCAGGATTTTGGATTAAATTTTGCCCTCTTTGTCGCAGCAGTTCTCCTATTAAAATATTTGCATCAACTATTAATATCATAAGGAAACGGCTTGCTTGTATCAAAAAGGTCAGCTAATTCATCTTCTGTCATACCAGTTTCAGCGAGTACACGCTGTACTGTTTCACTCAATTGTTTAACAGCACGTTCGACTTCTTCCTGATTTGGTCGCTTTTTGGGATAATAAAATCCTACTACTTCGCCATTATGTTCGATCGCTAAAGCTTCATTACCTGTAAAATAATTAATAGAGTGTTCTGCTAACTCCTCTACGGCAATATGTTTCATGGCTCAATACCTAGCTTAGTAGTCAAATTTTAACTTAAGTTGTAAACTTGAGTTATCTTTTTTTGAACCACGTTCGCGTAGCGTGTGCGTAGCACGTAAGACACGAAGGACACGAAGGAAAGAACAAGAAAAAAGCTATTTCATAATTCATTTAGGATTGCTAGATTGCTTATCCTGTTATAGAGGACGCTTAAAGTAAATAAATGTCCACACACTATCAGCAGGAGGAGAAAATCCTACCATTTCCCAACCCTCTTGACCCAATTGGTTTAAAAAGATACGCAAAGGCTTTCTATTCCATTCTTTTAATTCCTGTCCATCCATGTAAAGTTGTTCTATTTATTGTGTATTTCCCAGTCCTATTAAATCATATTTAACAATACAATATTCCCAAGTTTGCCTTGAATTTGTGTTACTCATTTTCAGATCGTTGTTCTTTTAATGAAAAGTATTTACCACTTCAAAAACGCCGCATCAATCCCTTGTTCCCGGCGAATTTTGCCATCTTTTTCAAACCAAGCAATAATTTGTTGAGTTGTTAAATCTTCAATTGCTACCCCGTATTCTTGGGCGATATGCTGCAATAATTTTAAAGAGGAAATAGTTAATCTAGTTAAAAACTTTTCATGATTTGCCAGCAAAGCACCATCAACCATTGCTGACTCTTCTAAAGTTAAAAATTGCGCTCCTGGTTGTCCTTGTGGATTCATAATTAAAAACTTAACTTCGGGATTTTTTCGTAATCATATAACCGCAGCGATGTTGCCCATTAATTAACCAGTGGGTACGCTCAACAGTGCAGTCTGGTAAAATCGTGGCAAACATTTCTAATTCATGAGAGCAAACGCTGGGGAAAGTTTCCGCGACATCAGAAATCGCACAGTTATGCTCGGTAAACATGAACTGAGAACAATTCCCATTTTGAGCAGTTTCCGATTCAATGGGATACCATTCTGCCATGTAACCTTCGGCGCGACGCAGGTCAACTAATTTAGCAACACGCTCTCCCAGTTTACCGCTACCGATGCGATCGCGATATTCCAACGCCTTTTGTTGCCACTGTTTCTGTAAAATATTATTAACTTGCTCTTTTCCTAGAGTTTGTGCGATCGTATCCAACAGCGATACAGCGAATTTACCATGATTGTTGGGAAAGCGATCGCGCCCCTTCCGACTCAAACGGTAAGCGTGTTGAGGTCGCCCCATCCCCGCCTGCACCAACTCATACTCGATAAGTTCTTCCGCTTCTAAATCTTTGAGATGACGGCGAACCGCTTGAGGACTGATATCCAAAGTCTGGGCCAATTCCAGCGCCGTTGCTTCACCTCGCTGCAATAGATGTTCCAGGATATCTTGCTTAGTTGAAGTTTGCTCTATGGTCGTCATCTTCCCAGGACTCCATGCAGAAAATGTTACTTTGACAACTTACTAGTTGTTAATGTAGCTTAAAATAGACTAAGAAAACAAATTAGTTGTTTTAGTCATACTAAATCCTAACCTGTCTAGCCCCAGATTGCTAGAGGGACTGGAAGCACAGAGACGTAGAACCGGGACGTAGAACAGGCATCCTGCCTGTCAGCCCAAAGGCAACCACCCGTCTTCCACCAAAGAGTAGAACACATAGAGAACACGAGAGAACCGATAATGAGTGCCACTGTCAAAACTTTAGTCAATCAGCCATATAAATATGGCTTTGTCACCGACATCGAGGCAGACATCATCCCCAAAGGACTAAGCGAGGATGTAGTTCGCCTCATCTCTGCCAAAAAGAACGAACCAGAGTTCATGCTAGAGTTCCGCCTCAAGGCGTATCGGCAATGGCTAAAGATGACAGAGCCCACTTGGCCCCATGTTACCTACCCACCAATAAATTACCAAGACATCATCTACTACTCCGCACCCAAGCAAAAGAAAAAGCTCAACAGCATCGAAGAAGTAGACCCCACCCTGTTAGAAACCTTCGAGAAATTGGGAATTCCCCTTTCCGAACAAAAGCGGCTTTCCAACGTTGCGGTCGATGCTATCTTCGACAGCGTTTCCGTCGCCACTACCTTTAGAGAGAAATTAGCCAAAGAAGGCGTAATTTTCTGCTCAATTTCCGAAGCATTGCAAGAATATCCCGAATTAGTGCAGAAATATTTGGGAAGCGTTGTTCCGGTTGCTGATAACTTCTACGCTGCACTTAATTCAGCAGTTTTTAGCGACGGTTCCTTCGTTTATATTCCTAAAAACACCAAATGTCCAATGGAATTGTCCACCTACTTCCGCATTAATACCGGAGAGTCGGGACAATTTGAAAGAACATTAATTGTTGCCGAAGAAGGCAGTTATGTCAGCTATTTAGAAGGCTGCACTGCGCCAATGTTTGATACTAATCAATTACACGCCGCAGTTGTGGAATTAGTAGCTTTGGATAATGCTGAAATCAAATATTCCACAGTACAAAACTGGTACGCCGGAGACGAAAATGGCAAAGGTGGAATTTACAACTTTGTCACCAAGCGCGGACTTTGCCAAGGCGTGAATTCTAAGATTTCTTGGACTCAAGTAGAAACGGGTTCTGCTATTACTTGGAAATATCCCAGCTGCGTGTTAGTTGGCGATAATTCCGTTGGCGAATTCTACTCAGTGGCGCTGACAAATCATAAGCAGCAAGCTGACACTGGAACCAAGATGATACATATTGGCAAGAATACTAGCAGCACGATTATTTCTAAGGGTATTTCTGCCGGGAATTCTAAGAATAGTTATCGCGGTTTGGTGAAAATTGGGCCGAAAGCTCAAGGGGCAAGAAATTATTCTCAATGTGATTCAATGTTGATTGGGGATAATGCTCAAGCGAATACTTTCCCTTATATTCAAGTGCAGAATAACACCGGGAAGTTGGAGCATGAGGCTTCGGTTTCTAAGATTGGTGATGAACAGTTGTTCTATTTCGCGCAACGGGGAATTTCGGAAGAAGACGCAATTTCGATGATGATTAATGGCTTCTGTAAGGATGTTTTTAATCAGTTGCCAATGGAATTTGCTGTGGAAGCTAATCGTTTATTAAGTCTGAAGTTGGAAGGTTCAGTTGGTTAATTTTGCACCGCAGATGAATGCAGATATCTCTGTATTATTACAGTAAAGTTGAATCTACATCTGTGTTCATCTGTGGATATCTGTGGTTAAAAAATCTTTTTTTTGAACCGCAAAGGACGCAAAGAGCGCAAAGAAAGAGAAGAAGAAAGAGATAAAAGAGAGTTAGGAAGATGATTGTTGAGAATAGTCCGGTGATTTTGTCGGTTCGCGATTTAAGGGCGAATGTTGATGGGAATGAGATTTTGAAGGGTTTGAATTTGGAGATGAGGGCGGGAGAAATTCACGCTATCATGGGGCCAAATGGTTCTGGTAAGAGTACTTTTTCTAAGGTTTTGGCTGGGCATCCTGCTTATGAGGTGACTGGCGGTGAGGTGATTTTTCAAGGGCAAAATCTCTTGGAAATGGAACCGGAAGAAAGGTCTAGAACTGGGGTGTTTTTGGCTTTTCAATATCCTTTGGAAATTCCCGGTGTGAGTAATTTGGATTTCTTGCGGGTGGCTTATAATTCTCACCGGAAGAGTAAGGGTTTGGAAGAGTTGGATGCTTTTGATTTCCAAGATTTGGTGGAACAAAAGTTGGAAGTGGTGAAGATGAATCCTAGCTTTTTAACCCGGAGTGTGAATGAGGGTTTTTCTGGTGGGGAAAAGAAGCGGAATGAGATTCTGCAAATGGCGTTGTTGGAACCGAAGTTGGCGATTTTAGATGAGACTGATTCAGGTTTGGATATCGACGCTTTGAAGATTGTGGCAAATGGTGTTAATCAATTGGCAAATGCGGAAAATGCCATGTTGGTTATTACGCACTATCAAAGATTGTTGGATTACATCATTCCTGATTATGTTCATGTGATGGAAGCTGGCAGAATTGTCACTACCGGAACTAAGGAATTAGCTTTGGAATTGGAAGCTCGCGGTTATGATTGGGTAACGGAAGAAAAGGCAACTGAGGTGGTACGATGATTACACAAGTTGCTAATAGAGAAACTTTTCTGCCTGAGTTGGTAAATCAGTGCCGCAAGTTGGGTAAAGGTAAGCGGGAAGGTTGCGCTTATGGGTTAAAAGATTTGCGCGATGCTGCTGCGGAATATGTGCTTGGTTCTAAGTTTCCTACTACTAGAGATGAGGAATGGCGGTTTACTGATATCTCGCCTCTTTTAGAAATTCCTTTGCAAGTTCCTGACTTAACTCATGAACCAAATTTGGCTTTGTCTTCGCTAACTTTGCCAGTTAGTGCTAAGGATGCTTTGCCATTGCGGGTGGTGTTTGTAAATGGTTACTATGCACCCCAGTTGTCAACGATGGAAGCATCGCTGTTGCCAACTTTGGCGATGGAGTTTTTTGCTGGGAATTTATCGAATGCGCCAGGAAATTATCACGCCCGTATCCGCGAATTACTCAACCAAGAACAACAATATAATGATGTGTTCACCGCCCTAAATATTACAGGGTTGGCGGATGCAGCAGTGGTGTATGTGCCAAAAAATCAACAGATTGAAACTCCGATTCATCTGTTATTTATTACTATGCCAGGTGAAACACCTGTTTTGGCACAACCTCACTGTTTAGTAATCGCTGAATCTGGTAGTAGCGTTAGCATCGTTGAGGATTTTGCTGTTATCGGTAATATCGCTACTTTTACCAATGCGGTAACGCAAATTTGGGTAGGAGAAAACGCTGCGGTTAATCATATTCGCTTGCAGAGAGAGGGTAGGGAAGCGATTCATGTGGGGAGGAGTGCGATCGCACAATCCCGCGACAGTCGCTATACTTGTAATGCCATCAGTTTAGGCGGGAAAATCTCCCGTCATAACCTAGAAGTTTTCCAAACTGGCGAACAAACCGAAACCACAGTTAACGGTTTAACAATGATTGCTGGCGAACAACTTTCCGACACCCACAGCGCCATCAATCTTAGCAAACCTCACGGTACAACTCGCCAATTACATAAATGTATTGTCGCCGATAAAGCACACGCTGTATTTAACGGAAAAGTCTTCGTTCCCCAAGCAGCACAACTCACCGATGCAGCACAATTAAATCGCAATTTGTTACTCTCCCCCAAAGCAAGAGTTGACACCAAACCTCAACTAGAAATCACCGCTGATAACGTCAAATGTTCACACGGCGCAACAGTTAGTCAACTGGATGCAGAAGAAGTTTTCTATCTTCAAAGTAGAGGATTAAATGAAAACGACTCCCGCAACCTTTTAATTAACGCCTTCGCCGCTGAAATCATCAATAAATTACCCATTCCCTCACTGCGAGAAACCCTTTATTCAGTAGTGAAACAAATGGAAAGATAGACGGGGGATTGGGGATTGGGGACTGGTGACTGGGAACTGGTGACTGGGGACTGGGAAATAATACAAATTAACTTTTCGCCTCCTCACCAGTAACCTACAAAAACCATCTGCGTTCATCTGCGGTTTAAAATCAAAACTTTCTGGCATCACCAGTAATACTAAATCCGGGTAAAAAACCCTCTTTATAAATGAACCGCAGAGGCGCAGAGAACGCAGAGGAAAGAGAGAGAAGATATCAGGGGTAACTAACCCGGATTTGGTATAACCTACAAAAACCATCTGTGTTCATCTGTGTTTATCTGTGGACATCTGTGGTTAAAAAAACAATTATTCAAACCTCACCAAAAATGACAATCACAAAAGAAAGAACCCTTGCCGAAATAGTCCGTAAAGACTTCCCAATCTTACACCAAGAAGTCAACGGCAAACCCTTAGTTTATCTCGACAACGCCGCTACCTCACAAAAACCCTTAGCGGTACTCGATGCGCTGCGAAATTACTACGAACAATATAACTCAAACGTGCATCGTGGAGTTCACACTTTAAGCGGAAAAGCTACCGACGCTTACGAAGGTGCGCGGGTAAAAATTGCCAAATTTGTTAACGCTAACTTACCCGAAGAAATCATCTACACCCGCAACGCTTCCGAAGCAATTAACTTAGTAGCTTATGCTTGGGGTTTAACTCACTTACAACCCGGAGATGAAATTATCCTCTCCGTTATGGAACATCATAGCAACTTAGTCCCCTGGCAATTAGTAGCTAAAACTACAGGCGCGGTATTAAAATTCGTCGAACTAACCCCCAGCGAAGAATTCGATTTAGAACAGTACAAATCCCTAGTTTCCGATAAAACCAAACTCGTCTCCGTAGTTCATGTTTCTAACACCTTGGGTTGCATCAATCCGGTGGAAGAAATCACCGAAATTGCTCATAAATATGGCGCAAAAGTATTAATTGATGCTTGCCAAAGTACACCACATCTGCCTATTGATGTCCAAAAAATTAATTGTGATTGGTTAGTAGCATCTGGACATAAAATGTGTGGGCCAACAGGTATCGGCTTCTTGTATGGTAAAGAAAAAATCCTGCGGGCAATGCCGCCTTTTTTGGGTGGTGGTGAAATGATTGCTGATGTGTTTTTAGAGAGTTCAACTTATGCGGATATTCCCCATAAATTTGAAGCGGGAACTCCGGCAATAGCTGAAGCAATTGGACTTGGTGCTGCGGTTGATTATCTTTCTAATATTGGCATGGAAAAAATTCATGCTTACGAAGCGGAATTAACAGCTTATTTGTTTGAACAATTGCGCCAAATTCCCGAAATTAGAATTTATGGCCCTCAAGCTGATTCTACAGGAGAAAATAGAGCGGCACTCGCTTCTTTTACGTCGGGAAATGTGCATCCTCATGACTTATCTACGATTTTAGATCAAGCTGGGGTGGCGATTAGGGCGGGGCATCATTGTACTCAACCTTTACACCGTTATTTGAAAGCTCAATCTACTGCGAGAGCGAGTTTGTATTTTTACAATACGAAGGAAGAGATTGATGTTTTTATTGCGGCTTTGAGGGAAGCGATCGAATTTTTTGGCGGAATTTTTGGGTAAAATCGTAGTCGGGCGGGTTTTGTTGAGAGATTGTCTTTGAGAATCATAAATTATCTGCTAAACCCGCCCCTACAATTAGATATAAACTTGATGATATTATGCCCGAATCTGTAGGAATTGCTAAAGCGATTACTAATTTAAATGTAGCTCATGAAAGGTTAAGTTTAAGTCCGAATAATGAGCCGGATTTTTTTACTGACATACACGCCACCAGTTGACATTGCATCATATTAAGTGCTATACTAGAAAAGTAGAGTTTAATGAAATCATAGATGAAAGTATACATAAAACCATAAAAAAATCTATTTAGTTAAAGTAAAACATAAAATATATTAACTTTTTTAACTTATTTATACAAAAGGATATCCAAATTGAATATAACAGACTTAGTTCGAGCAATTGAGCTTGATCGGGTTTCGGTGAGCGAACACGCTGAGCAGGAGGCTGAGGCTGATGGCTTATCGCTTGCTGAGGTGTATGCTTCAGTTCGTTGCGGAGAAATGATTGAACATACACCAGCAAAAGGCCGATGTTTACCCAAGTGCTTAATATACGGTCAACCCCCATGTGGTAGACATATTCATAGCGTTTGGGCATACAATGACCATAAGCAACTAGCAATTTTAATCACAGTCTATGATCCTAGCGAAAGCTCCTGCCTGTGGTTTGACAACTATCGCAAAAGAAGACAAATATGATTATGAGTGAAGTCTGCCCAATGTGCTGTGGGCAGACCGTTGAAAAGAAAGTTACCAGAGTGATAAGTGGCGGTGGTCATACCGCCACTTTAGAGGTACAAGCTGAAGTTTGCTTAGAGTGTGGCGAAAAACTTTATCCAGCAAATATGGTAAGGCGTTTTCAGGAGATTAAAGCGAAATTAGAACGTCAAGAACTGGGGGATTTCATCTTCACTTCTCAAAGTAAAGATTTCTTAATGTTGGTATGAATTAGGACAATCTAATTAGTGTTAAAATTTTAACATTACTACCGCTAAGGAGGTGATTCTGTCTTTAAAGTAGCCTCAGTCTAAAAATTTTATATATTACGTAAACGAGCAAAAGGAGAATCTAATTGATCAACTCAAATTCTCGGGAACGAAATGTTTTGCAAGGCGAGGCGCGTGAAAAAATTGAAAATGGTAAAGCGAAAACGTTTGAAAAAGACAAGAAATACATGATTCAAATACAAACGTGGATTTCTTGCTCTTGTGGCAGATCCCCCATTCCTGGGGAATTTGTTTGTTACCGATGCAGTGAATAACTTTTAAAATAACTTTTGGCAGGTGATGAAAAGTTAAATAAATAAATTATAAAAGAGCCTCTAAACGGAGGCTCTTTACTTATTGACCTTACTTGTATTTTGTGTCAAATGTCACGTCGAAAGATGTATGGGTAAAAAGTATCCGAAGCAGAATAAAGGTGTAAGATGTTGTCTAAGTAATACAGCTTTAGTTGCTTCACCTGTAGTGTAGAAACAGCAGATCCTACTGATGTAAATGTAAAAACATCATTTTCCCAATAAAAATTACGTGCTATTTTTTGAGGATCATAAATTGCCCATAAATTTGCTTTGAGATGACTAGGAGGCTTTTCATTGCTCTTGCTCCAGTAAAGACCTTCCGCCTCAGATTCCTTCAGCCAGGTAAGGATTTTATAGCGATTTTCTTTATTAGGATTTTCTAAAATCCAAGAAATAAATTGTTCCATATTATTCCTCTGTTATTATGAGCTATTTGTTATTTCCTCTATTATAGTAAGAACGTAGCTAGCAAACAGACATAAACTAGGGAAATACCATCGCCCTCTCTTTCTCTTCCCTTCGTGTCCTTCGTGTCTTCGTGGTTCAAAAAAAACTCTGCGTTCTCTGCGTCTGGAGTTGTTGAAAAAAGATCGATCGCACGCCACAAACAAACAGAAACTAGGGAAATGCGATCGCCCTCCCTTTCCTTTGCGTTATGCAGCGTTCTTTGCGGTTTAAAAAAGATCGATCGCACGCCACAAACAAACAGAAAATAGAGAAGTGCGATCGCCCTATCTTTCCGTTGCGTTATGCAGCGTTCTTTGCGGTTTAAAAAAGATCGATCGCAGCAAACAAACAGAAACTAGGGAAGTGCGATGGCACTTACAACTCCTCCCATTCATCTCTGGTGATTTCAGCCTGACGCAAGATTTGAACAAGCAATGCGGGAGTAATATCTCCCTGATGGGGATTAGGAATCCATACTTTAAGATTTTCTTTGATCATGTACTGATGCTTCCCACCCGAATAGGGGCCAGAAAATCCTAGCTGTTTCAGAAAGCGAATCAAATCCAAGCGTTTAATAGCTCTTAGTGGCGGCATTAAGCTACCTCTAACTGTGGATTCAAATCAATCCCATCTACAATTGGTAATGAATGCTGCAACCGCAATCCTAAAATAATCCAGCCTTCTAACACTTCTTGTAACAATTCTCTACAGGATTCTAGCGTTTCTGAATTTGCATATACACCTTGCAATCCTGGGATTTCTCCGTAAAAAGTTCCATCTTCTAGCAACTGATACTTTGCTTGACGCATTGCAGCTTCAACATAATTTATCAGCATTTTAAGTACTTTATGCTTTGTTACTTCTACTATTATAGTAACGTCGCAGCAACCAAACAATCAAAAACTAAAGAAACAATGTCGTCACCTTCTGCCAAACACAAGAAACACAATGGGGAGTCCCCCGAATTTTTAACTCCTGAACAAGTTCGAGTTGGGACTAATGCGATCGTGACTCATGCTGAAAGGCAAGCTTTTTGGAGAAATTCTGAAGTTGGTAAGTTATTGGGTTTCGATCGCTGGCCCGATGTTAAACAAGAAGATGATAAGTAAAAGTAGTAAAGTGCGATCGCTCTATCTTTCCTTTGCGCCCTTTGCGTTCTTTGTGGTTTAAAAAAGAGCGATCGCACGCCACAAACAAACAGAAAATAGGGAAATGCGATCGCCATTTACGCTATTTTAGGGAATAATACTATAAACTAAAAGCTGATTAACCATAATCATGAAGTTTTGAGGTTTTACATTTGGCGACCAAACGCTTACCAGCAAAAGAAATAAAGGCTGAACTTGATTCCCTGATAAAAGATGCTTCATCAACAGAACCTAATTTAGCTAAACGCCTAGACGAATTACGACGTTGGATTAAAGATAAAAAGGTAGGTCTTCTTACAAGAAAACCCTTGGTACTCGACTTTCTAACCGAGTTAATTTTAGATTCTAGACTGTGGCTAAAGCTGAAAGAATTAACCTCAGAAGAAAAGCAGATTTTTTTTACACAATCCCAAATGGCACCAGCCGAAAAATACTGGTACGAGTTCTTATTTCCTCAATGGTTTAACGAGTCCGATCCCAAGCTAGACACCTGGAAAAAGAAGATGATGTCTGGAGAATTCACCCAAGAAGATGAAGAATTAATTAATAACCTTGCTGATGAAATTGAAATTAATGGAGGCGCTTGCTTATGGCGCTATATAATTGATTTATCGATGGCGACAGATTTAGTAACTAGCGGTAATTTTGGTATACCGTTATGCGTTCAAATAACGATAAGTTCTGAAGAATGGTTAACAGATAAAAAGGTTAATTGGGAAGCTACTCTCCTTTATTGGGGTATAACAAGAGGACTACTAGTAAGCATAAATCCACAAAATTTAGCAAATAACCTTAACTCTTTGGCGAATGTTATTCTACAGAAATGTGACTCTCTTCCAAGCAGCTGTTATGATGAACTTATTTATTGAGAAAGATAACTTTAAATTTGAGGTAATTATGGGAATTGAAAATAGCATCCTTAACAAAGACGCAGTAGAAAGCTCTTTACTCTCTCTCAAAGCGATCCGAACTTACCAACGCGACAGGCGTACAAATGGTGTTAAGCGTGTCGAGCTTTACTATGAAGATATAGAAGGTGATTGGCTAGAAACATGGGGGGACGAGGATGAAGATAACTTAGAGCGATCGGACTCAATCACTTAAACAGTAAAATCTTCCTGAAAAACAATGCTCTCACCTTCTGCCAAAGATAAGAAAGACAATGGGGCGCACCCACCCGAATTGACTCCTGAGCAAGTTCGTGTGGGAACAAATCAGATTATGAATCATGCTGAAAGATTAGCTTTTCTGAAAAGTTCTGGCATTGCTCGGTTGCTTGGATTTCATCATTGGTACAACGAAGATGAAAGTGATAATAATCAGAAAAGTACTGAAGTAGAAGTGCAAAAATCACAAAATAAAAAGTAAAAATGGCGATCGCCCAAACAAAAACCAAAATAAAAAATGCAATAAATAATTTAGATAAAACCAGGGTAATTAACCCAAAAGGTAGGCGAAAACGCAAAATATTTTTGATGATTTAGCCGAATATAGACAGAGCCTTAGTTTACCTCCTGCTGGTAGTGAAACCGACAAATCAACCATAGCCAAACTAGAAATAGGCGGTCAAAATTTCTTCGGTATTAACTCTGGAAGTAATCCCAATCCTCGGCAAATAACTTTTAATGTCAATCCTATTACCAAAACTCACGCAGAGGCAGATGCTTTCCAACAAGCAGCAGATGTAGGAATTAGAGGAGGAAAAGCTCGTTTAATAGTCGATCGCGATCTTTGCGCTGCTTGCGGTATAAGAGGAGGTGTAAATTCTATGGCTTGGCAGTTAGGTATAGAAGAATTAGAAATTATTACTCCAAGCGGTAGTAAAACAATAGCTGTTAAACCCCCAAATAGAAGGAGGCAATAATGTTTGTTTCAAATCTCACTATAGAAAACTGGGTTGGGAATAAAGATGAAAGTACTGTTATTGAAAACCCCAGTTGGCAGGAAATAGAAACAGCAATTCTTGAATTAAATGGAAAGAGCAAAACTTTAGTAACATTAGGTGCAGATGAAGAAAGTTATATGAGTATTGGCGGTGGTGAAGCGGGAAAATATATTGTCAATGTAACTTTCGATAATATTAGTTTTTATAACTTGGTTAATTTTTCCAAATCTGAACAAATAGAAAAGTTAGTCGTTGGTGGGCAAGTAGGAGATTATCCAGAAAAAATGTGTATTAATTTACAGACAGTTTTACTTGCTAGTAAAACATTTGCTGAATTAGGAAAACTTGAAGAGTCAGTAATTTGGGAAGAAGAAAAGACATTTGTCATGCTGTAAAAAAAACTGATCTACGTATAAAATAAATGGCGATCGCACCCACCAAACAAACAGAAACTAGGAAAATAGGATCGCTATCTCTTCCTCTTCTCTTCGCGTCCTTCGTGTCTTCGTGGTTCAAAAAAAGATCGATCGCACGCCACAAACAAACAGAAAATAGGGAAGTGCGATCGCCCCTCTCTTACCTTTGCGTTCTTTGCGGTTTAAAAAAAATAATTTTTACCACAGATATCCACAGATAAACACAGATGAACACAGATATTTTTATAGATTTTGGTGTAAATAAAATAGATGGCACAACCTCCACCCCAAGATAGATGCAAAAAACCTTACCTCTAAAGATTGATTAAACTTATTTTAAAAACCTGACACAATCACTAAAGAAACTATTTGTAAAAGCCAAAGTAAAGTAATGATTAAATCCTGGATGGCGATCGGGGCGGTGACATTATTAGTCGCACTGGGTAGTAATATAATTTTGCCCAAAGATGTTAAATGGTTTAAACGGTTGCAGCGTCCCAAATGGCTAACTTTTGAAGCTGCTATCCCGATTATTTGGACTATTATTTTTATTTGTGGAGCTTGGTCAGCATATATTGTTTGGGAAACAGATCCAGGGAGCCAAAAAACATGGTGGTTAATGGGTTTTTACTTGTTGGTGGAAATTGCGATTGTCGCTTACAACCCAGTAATGTTTAGGCTCCACAGTTTAAAAGCGGGTACTATCGTTGGCGCTATTGGTTCCATTTTAGGAATCATTTTAGCTATAACAGTTTGGTCTGTTTCCCCTTGGGCAAGTTTGTTGTTAGTTCCATATATAATTTGGAGTCCAATTGGAACTTATACAACTTATGAAATGATGCAACTCAATCCTGAAGATAAGTAAGTATTAATTAATGTACTTGTTTCATGAAAATTGAGCGATCGCATTCTGGATCTGATACCAAAGCTTTACACAGAACTTGTGCATATTCCTTAGCAATAATCTCCAGTGTAAAGTGCGACTGAAAGTAGCGACGACCAGCTTTACCCATTTGATTAACCAACTGTTTGTTAGTAACTAAATGAGTAATAAACTCAGCTAATCCAGTGGCATCAGCGTTGCGAAAAGTTTGACCACATTTAGCTTCTTTTACTAAATCGCAAAGGTAGGAATGCTCTTCACAAATTACTGCTACAGGACGAGCAGCTGCCAAAATACCGTACAGTTTGCTAGGGGCAACTAATCCTTCCATTCCTTGACTGACGCTCACTAAAGATAAATCACAAGCAGTCAAAGAATAGGGAAGATATTGTTTATCTTGGTAGGGCAAAAATAAACAATTATTTAATCCTAAAGCAGCTACTTGTTCTTCACAAAATTTGCGTTTAGCGCCATCACCAATAAAGACAAATTGAATTGGTTGATCTTGTAATTGTTGGGCAGCTTCCATGATAGTTTCCATATCATGACAGCGACCCATATTACCAGAATAGAGAACGGTGAATTTTTCTACCAGGTTATATTTGTGAGCAAACCAGTTATCTTTTTTGGGTATGGGAACAATTAAATCAGGATTAGCCCAACTGTGAATTACGGTAATCTTGTCGGCTACTTCTGGACATTTGGTGACAATGCGTTCTTTCATTGTGGAACTAAGAACAATAATTCCCTTGGCATTTTTCCAAATTTGTCTGTTAATTAAATTCCAGAATTTAACAACCCAATGGTGTCCGGGGACAACTTGTAACTGAACTGCAACATCAGGATACAAGTCGTAAAGTAAGCATACGTAAGGTAAACCAAAACAAAGTTTTGCTAAGTAACCCAAAATTGGTAGAAAGGGAGGTGCGGTGGTCAGGAGGAGGATATCGCCGCGCCAACAGGTTTTGAGTAAATGGAAGGCGGATCTTAAACAGAAGAGTAAACCATTGACGGCTTTACCTCGGATTCTTTGGGGCCAAAGTCTGGCGGTGCGCGATCGCCTAATTAAAAGTTTATCTCTGCGTTCAATGGTGGGGGCTGATTCTTTGGTGAAAGCGTACCCAGGTTGTCCTGTAAAGACGTGGATATGCAGACCTTGATACCTTAACTGTGTGGATAGTTCCTCGATAAGTTGCCCGGTGGGGGCATAGTCTGGGGGATAAAACTGGGTAATAATCGATAGTCTGACTGGGAGTTGTGGTAATGCTGTTTTTTCTTCCTTGATGCCACTTGAGTGTGGAGCTAACAATCTCTGTAATTTAGATTTCCTTTGGATGATTTCCATTGATGATGCCCTAAAGGTTGTGAAATCAAAAGTTAAGACTAATTTGCCGCCTCTCCTTTCCCTACAGAGTTTAATTTTTACATAGTAAATTAGTGGAAAGGGAGCTTCTAGTAAGTAACTTACTCTTGTCTACTGAAGAATATAGGTTACAGGTTACACCTAATACCTCTACAAAACCTTTGTCCTAATTCCATATTTATGGCGACAATAGAGTATAAATTTTTGTGTGAGGAGAGCGCTCTAATAGATTTACCGCTGAATTTAATCAAGCAGCCACATTCATCAAAGGTTCTTTAATTACGTGGTTTTTGATTTGGTGTAACTGGAAAACCAAGGCGAGGCTTTGAGCTAGCACAGGTTAGTCGTCGCTGTAAGCAAAGTTGCCCAAAAAGGTTTTGCGCTACAGCTTGATTTCCTTGTACACTGAGATGCACGGAATCTCGAAAGTAGGATTCTACTGTTGTAGGTGACAAGGTTGACCAATTGGTTTGAGTGTCAATGGCAGGAACCTGTAAAGATTTAAGCAACCGAAAAAACTCTGGTTTATAGTTTGGCACATTAGTTTTTGGTAGTAAGTCGTCACGATTTGGTGTAAATAGGACGAAAACAGGTATCTTTTTACCACGAACCAGAGTAATTATCTCTTTAAAGTGCTGCATATTTTGCTGAAATTGCTGATCTGGGGCCAGAGATATGGGAGATGATGCAAAATCGCCGTTTGCTGAGTTGTAGCCTAATTTACCAGCTACGTGGGGCCAGATATAGCGATTCCAAGCATCCGGGGTTGCCAGTAATGGTGGGTGGGTGGGAAAAGCTGGATGATGCCCCACAACTGCGCTGGTGCTGGTAGGCTGTGTGAGGTCATGAGTACCGATTTGTAGAATTACTGCGTCGGCGTTAAAAGTACCAAATTTTCGTAGATACCCCAATGCGTTGCCAATTCCCCAAGAACCAGCTGAGGCATTTAATACTTCTGCTGGATGTCCAGATGCAGATAGTTTGGCTTCAAATAGTTCGGTAATAGTTTGGCTTTGGTCAGTAGGATTGCCACCATTGAGAACTGAGTCACCAATCATTAATATTCTCAGTTTTCCGGGCGGCTTTTTGAGTGTAATTGGTTCGGAGCGTTGCGAGTACTGATTGTACTGAATTTTTTTACCTAAGCGAAATAATTTTTGATTTGGTTTAAACCGATAGCCAGTATAAGAGTCTGCTTGTACTAATACTGGGTTTCCTAATCCGAATGCTACTCTTAGTATTACCTCGATCCCAACAAAAAAAGCAAGTACAGAACTAGGTATCCAGTACTTTGCAGGTATTTTCATGTTGTATCCTCAAGTTTTAATGTCATCTGTCACACGGCAAAAGTTAACAATGCTGCAAATACTGGAAATAATTATTTACTTTTGCTGTTTAACCAAATATTAAATGTAAAATCTTGCTTAAAAGTAGGAGTTAAGGCTGGCTCCTGTACGACCTGTAAAAATCCAGAGTAAGGAACGAAAAATGTCACGTAAGATACGAAACCAAGATTCGGATGGTTCATGGGAAGGAACAGTTAAGGGAGTAAATATAATACCTTGACTACCTAGAATTAGGGTAGCAATTGCTTTTGCTCTGGTTATGTGATATTCGGAGGTAATCAGGTAAAGATGTTGAATTTTTCGACTTTTGAAGTCGTCGATTAAAGTTGTAAAGTTGGTAACGGTATCAACTGCGCGGTAGTCTAGATGCACTCTGTTGTCTGGGATGCCAAAGGCGCGAAAAATAGGTTGGGCAAATTCGGGGCCTGTACCAGAAGAAACCCAAATTTCTAAGTTAGGATGTTTGGTGGCGAATTGGGCGGTAAACATTTCTCGATCGAGCCAACTACCGAGTGTTAGTATGGCTTGTGGCTGAGGTGCTTGGATTTTGGCGATCGCGATTCGCACCGGAATAACACTAATTAGCACCACTAAAAAGCTCATGATTGCTAATTTAATTAGTCTAAGAGCGCTAAAGCGCAACAACATACCGCTTTTAGGTATTTTCAATTTTACATACCCAAATTACCGTGCTATTAAGTAGATTGCCACCCCAAGGAAAAGGCGAAAATTTTCGCTGCTGAATTTTCACTTTCTCACTCAGCAATTTCTCTATTTTACGGTAATCAAACCCTTTATGAGCAGTGTAATCCTTTTTTAAGGAATGGGATGAGGGAAAACTTTCTACGTCCCACATAATAGCGGCAGATACTATCTCTCTTAAGGTGTATTTTTCGTAACCATAATTGCCTTTGAGATTGGCAAAGTAACGTCCAATTTGTTTTAATAAAAGTGATGGCCCAATTTCAATGGGAACGGAGATAATCATTGTGGCTCCCGGTTGGCTATAGCTTAAAATTTGTGCTAAAGCCTTTTCAGGATTGCCAATATGTTCTAAGGTTTCAGTGCAGAAAATTAGGTCGCAACTTTGCGGTAATATTACTTTCGATAATTCTTCGGGTTTACAAAATTTAAATTCTGGGATTTCTGGAAACATTTCTTGACAGGCTTCTAGCATATAATCTGCTACATCAATGCCAATTCCTGATGAGATTATGCCTTGTTCGTAAGCTGTTTTCAGTAACCAACCATCGCCACAACCATAGTCGAGTGCTTGCTGATATTTGGTATTACCAAGAAGATTTAAGACTGCACTAAAACGGGAACGATGTGCTAGTCGAGTTAAAGGATTTCCTTGTTTTAATAAACGTTGAGAGTAGGTCATTTTGTACTTAAGAGAAATTGATATTGTTGGGAAGTGTTTGTTTTTCAATAATCGTGCGATAAACTTCGGTAAGTTGACAAGCGATCGCATTCCAAGAGTAACGCTCTTTAACTAATTTTTTCCCATTTTCTGCTAATTGGTAACGCTGTTCTGGAGTTGAGAGTAGTTGCGCGATCGCATTTGCTACTGCGGCTTCTTCTCCTGGTACAATTAACCCAGCATTAGCCCGGGAAATTTCCGGCGCAATTTGAATATCTGGGGTAATAATCACAGGTAATCCATTTGCTAACGCCTCGGCTACAGCAATGCCAAAATTTTCCGAAAAAGATGGCAATACAAATATATCCGATCCTTGCAATAGTAAATCTTTATCTTTTCCCGTGACAAACCCAGAAAAGGTAGTTTGAGCAGTTAAACCACTATCTAATACTAATTTTTGCAAATATTCCAGGTATTCTGGTTCACCTGTTCCTGCTAAAATTAAATGAAATTTAGTTTGGTTTAATGCTAATTTGCTCAGGGAACGGATTAACAAATCTGGACGTTTTTTGTAATGTAATCGAGAGAGAAATAATACTATGGGAGTTGCCGGAGGAATTTGATAAATTTCGCGAATTTTTTGTTTAGCATCTGGCAAAGTTTCTGGTGGATTTACTCCTAAAGGTAGAGTAACGGTAGGGGTTTTTATGTTAAAATTTCGCACATCTTCTGCTTCTCCTTCGGAAGTGCAATGAATAGCCGCTGCACGATTCAAATTATGTCGTTCTATAAGTAGGCTATATATTTGTTTTTTGCGCTGACTTTGGGCGAGTGCCCAAGGTGCAAGTTGTCCCATTGTGCGAACTGTGTAGGGAATGTTTTGCCAACGTGCGATCGCACCTGCACAAGTAGAAGCGTAAGAAAAAAGATAATGATTATCTAAAATGTCGTAATTTCTGATATTTTCCCACAACCATTTAGTAATAGCAGGAGAAAAGAAATACTCTTTTAAAGATAGAGAAGATTTAGGCAAAAACCACACCGGAACTTGTTCATATTCAGTACATTCATATAATGGCACATCTACATTATCATTCGTAGTAACTATTTCAGCTTCAATTTTAGATTCTCGCAAAGCTTTTACTAAGTTTAAAACTACTTGTGTTGGGCCACCCAGAGTTGGACTAATTGAGGGAATAACGTGCAAAACTTTCATTTCACCAACTCCGTTTGCATAATTTCTTGTAAGCTTTGTTTAAAGCGATCGAAACCATAAATTTCTTTAACTTTTTGGCGTAATATTTCTGGCTGATACATAATTGAGTGGGGATAAGTACCTTGCAATATTTTAATCAAAGTTTGGGCAATTTCTGCTATGTTATCAGGGTCTACTAAAGCGCCTAATTCGCCATGACAAAGAGCATCAACAGCACCATCTTTAGAACCTGCTAAAGTTGGTTTACCACAAGCTAAAGCTTCTAAATAAACAATGCCAAATCCCTCGCCTTTGCTTGGCATGGCGAAGACATCACAAAGATTGTAATGATCGCCCAGTTCATTGTCAGGAATAAACCCTGCTAATGTTACATGATTTTGTAAATCTAGCTGAGAAATTAATTGCATAATGCGAGAGCGATCGCTTCCTTTTCCCCCTAAAATATAATGGACATTCGGAAGATAACGGCGAATTTCTGGTAAAGCTTGAATAATTTGATCGTATCCTTTATATTGTTCGCTACGATCGAGTCTAGCTACTGTGAGGATAATCGAATTATTAGTTGTTAATCCATAACGTTTTAACAGGTATTCTGGTTTAGGAGTAATTTGAAAACGACTGGCATCAAAAGTGTTGGGCAAAAGGATAACTTTAGTTGGATCTAAGTTTTGTTCTGCGAGAAGGCGATCGCGAGTGTAACCGCTAACGGAAATAATTTTATCCGCATTTTGCAGCGCAGTTTTTAGGGCAGGGCGATCGATATTCCAAGCATCAACACCATGAGCAACTGCCCAATAGGGAATATTTGCCATCCGTTTTAACCAATAGGCAGCAATGGTAAAATTTAGATGAGTAGATATGATTAAATTCGGTCTTTGCCAAAGTCCATATCCAGCTATTTTAGTAGCAAAAAAGATCGTTTTAAACTTGGGGTGTACAGTTCCGGCAAAGTGAAATTTGGTATCAGGTAAAAAGGGAAAATTGGGTGAAGAAAAAGTATCATGTTTAAGGAAAACATGATAATCTATGTTTGGGTATAAACTTTGTAATGCTGACAGAAAAAAAGCTGAATAAGTTTGGATTCCCCCGGTAAATTGGAACATATTAGGAATCCAAAGATGAAGCAGCGATTTTTGAAAAAGCATAGTTTGATTAAAAGTTGATATTATCTTAGAAGTCGGCATTAAAGTAAATTTATGGATACTATTTCTCTTCCCTTTGGTTTACCTTGGTTGCAACCCTTCGACTTTCCTTACAAACTGGGAATATGCGATCGAATTTTCGGAAAAGCGATCGCCAATCAAAGAATTTGCTGGGCACAAACCGCCGCTGGTATCCCCTGGAAATTGGATCTGGCAAACCCCGTTCATCGCTGGATCGTGTATGGTAAATATGAAGGGCCAGAGTTTATTAACTGGGCTAGAGAGTTTTTACCTCCAGATGGTGTCATTGTAGATTCGGGTGCAAACATTGGTCAAATACTACTATACCTGTCTCAGTTTGTACCACAAGGCAAAGTGTTAGCATTTGAACCGGGAAGAGAGCAAGCAGACTGGCTAGCAGAATGTTTAGCGGTTAATCCTACATTACCAGTAGAATTGATTCGTTGCGGTTTGGGTGCAACTACCACACAATTGAAACTTCGCACTCATGGGCCAGAATATATTCATGGTTATTGGTGTCAAGTATCAGAAACCGAAGGCGAACCAATTCAAATTGTTAGATTGGCAGATGAATTGGAGAAACGTGCGATCGAAAAAGTCGATCTATGGAAGCTAGATGTAGAAGGTTACGAAATTCCCGCTTTAGAAGGAGCGAAAGAACTAATTAAAGAAAAGCGAATTCGGGTTATTTATGCGGAATTAATGAAAGAAAACGGTCAGCGAATTAGAGAATATTTAGCTAATTTTGGCTATAAGTGCTACCTGTTTAAACCAAACGGCAAACTTTATAGTCCCGTTGAATTACCTATCTACACTAATGGATTGTTTGTCCCCTAATTCAAAATTTCTTTCACCCGATTTGCCAATTTTTGCCTATATAAACTCCAGGTTAATTGTTCGGCTTTCTGACGAGCAGCTTTACCCATTTCAGCTAATTCTAAAGGATGAGAATAACACCATTCGAGTTTTTCCTCAAGTGCTTCTACATCGCGAATAGGGATAATAAAACCCTCAACCCCATTAGTGATGATATCACCAATACCAGAATTGGGAGTAGTAATAATCGGAATACCGCAAGCCATTGCTTCTAAAACTACTAAAGGCATTCCTTCCACTAAAGTTGGCAAAACCAAAACATTGGCACTGCTGTAGTAGTTATTTAAAGAAGCGTGGGGAACAGAGGGAACAAAGCGAACTTTTTCCTGGTATTGCTGTAAGTAATTTTCGGGAAATTCATTCAATCCAACTAGCAGTAATTCTGCTTCTGGTAATTGCAATTTCTGCCATGCTGGGAATAAATAGTGAACGCCTTTTCGGGGGCTAACTCTACCGACAAATAAGGCTCGAAATAACTTATCTGTTTTCGGTTTCGGCTGGAAATAATCAATTGGTGCGCCAAAGGGAATAACGCTAATTTTTTCTGGTTTTACTCCTGCTTCAATTACAGAATTTTTCACAAAAGAAGAGGCAACAAAAATGTGATCTGCTAAGGCAATTTCTTGCTCTTTTCGTTCGATTTTCCAAGCAGGTTCTTTTGCTGCTTGTAATGCTGAGGCTAACTCTGGAAAGTTATTAGCTTCCTCAGTTTGAATATCGCGACTAGCACGATAAAAGAGAATTGGCAAATCGTAAAAACAAAAAATTCCCTGTTTTTTAGCGGCTTTAAATGTGGCAGCGGCACCATCTTCGTAAGCATAAACGGCGTTTAAATTTTGGAGGTGATGTTGGGAAACATGGCGATCGATCGAAGCATAAATCCAATCCACCGTTTGTTGTAAAGTAATGCCTAAACGGTTATGCAATCCAGTTCTGACTAAAGCGATGCGGAGAGCTTCTTTTTGGGGATGCGATCGCAAAAAAACACCTTCAGGAGCAACCCAAGTGCGTCTTCCTAATTCATCAGCAACTCGTTTTTTGATTGAACTTGGCAGGAAATTTAAATAGTGGGAAAAAGAGCCTTTTGGATTGTAAGCAATTGTAGTAATTATTTCCGATAATAAACCTGCTTCCGCCAAAGCTAATGCAGCTTCACGGGAGTTCGGATTCCCCATTGGGTGAATCAGGGAGATGCGCGGATTGGACATTTTGGTTAACCCATTGTAAATCTCGGTAAAAGTTTTCTTTTCTTTCTAATTCAGGCAATAGGAATATAAAACCACTTAAAAACCAATAATAAACTGAGAAAGTATGGAGAGTTACCACCTGTCCTATGATTTGGATGGCTTGAATTAGACAAGCGGCGAGTGCTAAATTCTTCAAAAAAGGTCTTTGCAATTGCCAAAAAACTAGCCAAAGGGCAATTATCAAACTCACCCGAAAACCATACCATAAAGTAAAACCTATCGGCCCTAAATCCAAAGCTATTCTGCCCATTTCTGCTTCAAAACCTGTAGCAATAGGTTCTCCTGGTGGTAAACCGAGAGTGTTGCGAAGTGTTTGACTTGCGCCATGAGTCGCTCCTGTACCATAGCCATCAATATCCTTATATTGAAAAAAGCGTAAAGGCTCGGTAAAAGTGTTTTCAATGCGATGGGATACGTCACTATTAGAACTAGCCCGATTCCAAAAGGCATCTATGGCTGGTTGAAACCAGATAAAGGCGGCTATAGTAACCACAATAGCTATGGGCAAAAATCGCCCAACAAAACGCAATGCTCTAGCAGGATAGGTGAGTAAATTAGCACCTAAATAACAGCATAAAAACAATACTGAACTAATAACAGGATTGCGAGAACCAGTCATAGCTAGGTTAACAACTACCAGGAAAATTTCGCTGATAGTGGCTAACTTCCACCAGCGAGATTGGTTAACAGAGAGAAAAGGTATCAATAAACCAAAACATACTATCAGGTATAGGGCGTAATTGTTGATGTAGGCAAAAGTGCTTGTAATTCTGGCAAATCTGGAAAATGTGGCTACTCCCCCTAGCGCTTCTAGTCCCGGAGCATAGGCATTAATAGGGCTACTGGGAGGACTAAAGAATTGAACTACCCCTAAAATTCCTACTGGAATTGTTAACAAAAGTTGCCAGCGCAAAAATTGATAAAGCTCTGATTCTGATTCAAATACATCTACTAAAATCCACATTAATGGTGTATAGAAAAAGTAAGCTTTTAATCCAAATAAACCAACTATAGGCGAACCTAAACTGGGATTGAAAGCTTGAAGTATACACCATCCTGCTGCTAGGAAACACAATACATTGACAAAGTGATTTTTAATCGCCAACTTTCTTTGAAAAATTAATATTCCATAGTAACGAATATAAGCGCCTAGAAGTACTAAATCTTTCAAAAAATAAATTAATTCGCTTGCTTGTGGTAAAACCCATTTTCGCAGCGCACCTTCAAGTACCACAAGTAATAATACGGTTTTAATCGCCGTTTTCCAGTTGCGAAATGAAAGATATAGTATAGTTAAAATAACTACTAAACCAATTATCAGTTTCACTAATTTGCCCTCTCAAACTATAGGCTTTGCTTCAGGCACTTTTCGAGCTTTGTTACATTATCATATCCAAATAAAGCGGCACGAGCGCTTTCAAAACTCTGGGGATTTACTTCCTGGTGACAAAGCTGTTCGATCGCTTCAATTAAGCCCGAAAGATTTAAGCGATCGCAAATTAATCCCATCTGATAATTATTCACCAGTGTTGCTAGGGTGCTATCGCTGGGTGTATGGGCAAATATAGGTTTTTGAGCCTGGATATATGTAGTTATTTTTGTGGCTAAACTTGTTTGTCGGAAAACTTTTGCTGAACGAGAAAAAGGATACATTGCATAGACAAAATTGCAGCTAGAAAGTTGCTCGATCGCTTTACTTTCCGTCAGTTGAGGAATATCTTGAATCAGTTGGGGAAACTCCTCAATTATGGTAATGTATTCTCGTGCTAACCCGATCGTAATTAGCTTAACATTCAGTCCTTTTGCTTTAGCATATTCCTGCAATGCTTGACAAAACAAACGGAATTCTGCCAAAGAGTAAACTGTGCCGATATGCCCAACAGTTAATGTATTAACATCTAAAGATGCTGGGGCAAATTTTGGTAAAGAAGGTAGATAACGATGAATAACAGTTGAATCGATCCCAAAGATTTTCTGATAGTAATCACGCATCCCTTCACTGATGACATCTACCCCTGAAGCCGAACGAATTGCTTGAGCAAAACGCTTTTGCGCTATTCCTGAAAGCCAGCGATAGCGACGCGATCGGGCAAATACACCGTAAGGGACATCATCGTGTACCGTAAAATGTATGGGAGTATCTGTCATCTGAGCCAGTTCGCGAGCGATTAATACTCCTTCATTATGGGCTTCGATCCAATAAACATCTGCTTTAATCGCAATAATTTTATCTAAAATTTCCTGGAAAGCTTTTGTTTTTATTCCTAGCCATAACAGTAAATTATTTTTTATGTCTTTCCATAAAGATCCTCCCATTAATTTATGTCCTATACGAATGCAGCCATCTACTTGTATATCTTTACCATTTAAATAAATCCACTCTATTTCTATCTCTTTCTCTTTCAAAGGCGGAATCAGGCTATTAAAAATTACCGCTCCCCCTCCAATATTTGGTTCAAAGCTTGTAATCAAGACAACTTTTTTCATAAACAAATTTAATAAATATAAAGTTCTGTTATCTTATCTAAGTGCGATTTTTTAATGAAAGTATTGCAGATTAAATAATTTTCACATCTGCAATTATATTTAAATCACCTTCCACCCCCTGTTAATACCTGCCATCCCCGACTCTTCATCCGTGCCAGAACCCAATTTGGCTCTTTGGTAGCTAAATAATTTGGTGGGTCCCAAAGTTGCCGTCCGCGAGGTTCATTAGGGGCAAACAGAACTGGCCCCCAAAAATTTCTGCCCAAACTCCATAAAGTATATCCCTTACTTGCTAAAAATTCCATCGTTGGAGTCGGGTATTGTCCGTGTTCTTCAAAAACAATATGCTTTATTTTACCTTTTGAAATCAGATTATCAGCCCCTTCTAAAACTGACATTTCATGGCCTTCAACATCTATTTTGATTAGAGAAATTTTTTCGGTTTCATCAAAAATATCGTCCAGTCGAGTTACTGAAACTTCTATATTTGATTTGGGATCTTCCCAGGCATTATTTTCCCTATTAATGGCTGCAAATGCCGGATCTGGGTTGCTAACATTTAAAAAATCTGTGCCGCTTTTATTAGATACTGCTAGCTGGTATATATCTATGTTATTAACATCATAATAATTCATAAAATTTTGGACATTATGTACCAATTCTTTAAATGTTAATGGGTGAGGTTCAAAAGCAGTAACTTTTCCACTCTTTCCTACACGGCTCGCCATTAAGCTGGTCATATATCCAATATTTGCCCCCACATCTATAACCTGATCTCCTTTCTCTATTAATCGCCAGACTGCTTCGCTGACAATCAGGTCGAAAAAGCCAGAGGTATATAGCGCGTGTCCGATCAAATCAGAAGTTCTAACCCGTATTTCTGCATTCCAAGGAAGTCTGACCGTTTCAAAAGTCTGAGGTTTTTTTAAGCTTTTTTTCAACCTAGAAGCTAGCAAAGATGGACTAAAAAAATATTGAGGCTTATTGAGTGTTTCCCACATTTTAATTATTAACTCTATTTTGGTGATTTTGCTCAGAAAAAATCTTTCATTAGGGATTACGAGTTATTTGTCCAACAAACACCTTAGCCTGTATCGCTAAATTATGGTTATGATACCAGGTGTAGGCATTGTCAGCGATCGCTTGTCCTGCGGTTAAACTAAGACTTTGTGTAAGATCATCTGCTAAACAATAATGTTTTCCTGCTTGTAGTCCATCTGCCTGTAAATTACTGGAAGATATACCCACAGAAAGTAACCGATGAGCACAGTAAGCAGCAAAAACTCCTGATTTAGCCAGATAGTCTATATCGTAATTAAAGAAGCCGACTATAGAACTTGACAAAATTTTACTAATTTCTACTGGGGTTTTTTCGCCCAGAGCTATAACTGGTACTCCATTGATTTTGGCAATCTCAAGCCCGGTGGCTGGCCCTATATCCCATATTTCCTCAATTAATAGTTCTTGGCAAGTGTGCTCTAAAGCAGCTAAAGATTTCTGATAAACTCGCCGTCGAGTAGAAGCTGCTCCAAACACTACTAGTTGTCGGGGACGCTCTACAAGTGGTGGAGGTTGTTCTGGCTCTCCCACATTAGAAAATACTGCTAGTGCAGGGATTTGGGTTTGTTTTCCTAAACTTAATTGGCTAATAATTTTAGCATAGCCTTGTTTGCTGGTGAGAGCGCGATCGCTAATCTGTGCCAAACGAGCTAACAGATATTTTTGCACCTGTGATAACCAAAAAGCACTCGTCCAAGGTGGGCCAAAAGCATAAGTTTCGTGGAACATAGTTACTAGAGAGCGATCGCTTTTTGCATTTCGCCACCTTTGTAAGCCATTTATTAACCAAAAAGGGCAGCCTCGCAACGCATAACCGTAGCAAACGTAGTGTAACAGAATGGTAGATGGTGCAGAATTTTTGTTTAGCAGGGACAGTAAGGTAGAGACAGTGCGATCGTTCACCTTGCTAACAGAAAATCCTTCTATTTCATCTGCTCCCACCCATTTGGGATTACCAACAATAAAATGAGTATTTATGGCGAAATCTTTCCGAAGTTGCCGAGCTAAATTAAGTGCATAATCTCCTACACCATCAATAGCAGGAGGAAGACCGGAAACAATAGAAATTATTTGCATTATACTTACTACTTTTCGACTCAGCAGTTTTTATTATTAAAATTTTATTTGACATTTTTTTAGCGATAATTTGCTAACTTATAGCATTATAATTAACATTTAATCACCCAAATATATTATTTACTATGTCTTTATATTTGTGAATCCATTCATAAATTTCTCTTAAGGTATTCTCAGCATTTCTTTTGGGTGTCCATCCTGTAGTTTCTGTAATCTTTCGAGAATCTGTAATATAAATCGGTACATCTCCAGTGCGTGTTTCGACTACTGGGGTAATAGGTATCTCATACCCAGTAATTTTTTGGCAAAGCTGAGTTGTTTCATAGAGGGAAAGTGTATTTTCCACCCCACCACCAACATTAAAAGTTTTCCCTTTTAATTCTTCAAACCTTTGAATTTGGATATCTATTAAATCCAATAAATCTGCAATATGCAAAAAGTCTCTTACCTGCTTACCTGTCCCGCCATAGCCGATATATTTAAGCGACTTTTGAAAATAGTGAAATGCCATCCATAAAGCAAATACGCCTTGATCGACTTTCCCCATTTGCCAAGGCCCTGTCAGCACGCCACAGCGATTTATTAAAGTTCTGATTCCATAAGCATCGGCATATTCAGCTATTAACAATTCCGCAGCTAATTTGGTTGCGCCATAGAGAGATCTAGCTCCATCAAGGGGAAATTCTTCGGAGATTCCTTGACTCGATACACCCGGTAAAGATTGCTCATCTAACAGTTGAAAACGAGTTTCTGTTTCTGTATATTTTAAAGTGCTCAGATGCGCGATCGGATAAACTCGACTCGTAGACAAAAAAATAAAATCTGCCTGAGTTTGTCTAGCTAATTCCAAGCAATTTATAGTTCCTACCAAGTTAGTTTGGAGAACATAACCAGGAGAATTATATCCAGCTAATACCGATGGTTCTGCGGAACATTCTAAAATTAAATCTGGTTTTAGTGCGATCGGATCGAGGTCTTCTATATTTCTAACATCGCCGTGAATAAATTCAATTCCTGCCTGCTTCAATCTCGGCAAATTTAGTTCCGAACCCCGTCGTTTTAAGTTATCCAAAGCAATAATTTTCCAGTCGGAATAGCGTTCAGCTAAACCTAATCCCAAACAACTACCAACAAAACCTGCGCCTCCTGTAATTAAAACTCTTCTGCTCACTTTCTTTGCCTCTTAAATTATTATCGCTTTCGTCTCTAAAACTGCTTTGATGCCTGAATAAACATCTGTCCACCTAAAAACTGCCAAGCAAAGGGTAACTTGAGATACAAGCTCAAAAGTTTAGGCGAACTTGGTCTACCTTTTGTTGAATAAGGCAAGAATTTGGGAATTAAAACTTTAATTTTAAAACCAATAGCTTCTAGTACTTCTTTGAGAGAAAGATGCGTGATTGGTAATTGGTGATCGATAAAGTCATAGTATTCTTTAACTGAGTACTTAAAATTTGGCTGTATAATTAATAAAGAACCTCCAGGATTTAGGTGATTGAAACAGAACAATAAAACCTTGATTAAATCTTCTTTACTGTTTAAATGTTCAAAAAAGTTGGAAACAAAAATTATATCATACTGTTTTTTCAGTACCTTTGGCTCCTGGATGTTGAGAACATTAACGTTAAATATTGTTACATTAGGATCGGCAAATAGTTGAGAATCTGGGTTCAAATCTATAAGATATTTTTCTCTAGCCTTAACTTGATTGATGAATTCACAGTACCCTCCGCCTATATCTAAAACAACTGATTCCGGGTCTATATACTTTTGTAAAAACTCGTCAGTTAAAGTTTTCCACAAAGCAATTTTTGCTTTTCTTTGGTGGGGATCAAAACGATTTGAGTAGAGTTTTTTCAAATATTCTTCTTGGTTCATGGGTTAAATTTAAAGTTTTCACTAGGTTAGTTGGTTTTTATCCTTATATTACTGTGAGAATGCGGGCGAATATAGTCTCCTCTAGACAGCCATTTTTCCAGAAAGACGTACAAGACGATAAACAAGTAACGACTGCCCATTTCTTTGATTTTCAATTTGGAAATTCCGGTTTTGCGATTGCGCCATATAATCGGTGTTGTTGTATAAGAATAACCTCTAACGATCGCTTTGAGTGGAATTTCCACCGTTAAGTTGAAATGGTGAGATAACAGCGGAGATACTCCATCAATTACTTCTCTTCTGTAGGCTTTAAAAGCATTGGTTGTATCATTAAATTTTAAGCCAAATAAGACTTGAACAAACAAATTAGCAAGGCGATTGATCGTCAACTTATGAGCCGGATAATCAATCACTTTACCACCTTTAATAAATCGGGAACCGAAGACACAATCGTAGCCTTGTTGCAGCTTGTAATAGTAATCAACTAAATTTTCTGGAGCATCAGAATTATCTGCCATCATAATGGCTACAGCATTTCCTTGAAAATTTTCTAAGCCGCAGCGCACGGCAAAGCCAAAGCCATTAGGATAATAGTTGTTGATATAACGCACTTTGCTATTTTCCGAATTTAGCTGTTGCAAAATTTCTTCAGTACGATCGCGACTATTATCATTTACCACCAGAATTTCGTAATCAATATTATGCTCTTCTAATAACTTGCTAATAGAATGAACTGTTTCTACAATTGAACCTTCTTCGTTATAAGCCGGAATTACCACCGATAGCAGTTTAATGTTACCGGAATTTGGCGAGTGCGATCGACTCTTTTCACCGGAAGAAGGTCTTTGTAAATTAGATCTATCTGCTAAAGCAGGCTCTAAACCCTCTGGGTAATAAAGTTCAGAATCCTGGCTATTTGGAGCATTAGTGCGAGTTTTAAATACTAATTTATCACTGATTAAATAGTTGATTGAAGCACTTACCACTACGCCAACTAAGGTATTAATTGCATAGTTTACTTTCAGCCAATCCAAAACAGGAAATATCACAAAAATGCGAGCAATGACAGATGCACCTGCGGACAAATGGTAAAGGGGAAGCTGCTTCAACAAAACTTCTCGAACTGTCCAAGCACCTCCCGGCCAAACCCAAATCCGGTAAATAAAGAAACTAAATAATAATGATATTTCAATGGCAATTACGTTAGCAATATTTCGCAAAACAGGTGTGTTTAATCCCAGTTGCTCAATCATCCAATATATAAGCAACAGATTGACTAGTGCTGCTAGTCCACCCCCCAAAAGAAACTTAAATACCCGCCCACGAAATAAGTTTGCTAACATCTTTGTCAATTTATAAACAACCAATTCAAACTTTCAATTCCCTTACATTTATACCCATCGACTAACATTTTGGGTATAGATTTCTTTCAAAATCTCCTTTATCCCATAAGTTAAGTTCCATTCTGGGTAATGGTTTTTAAACTTTTGGATATCGCTAATCCACCAGATGTGATCGCCAATTCTATTTGTTTCTTCATAAACCCAATGCAGTTTTTTATCAGTTATTGCCTCACAATGTAGAATTGCTTCTAACATTGAGCAATTGCTAAAACGGCTTCCCCCAATGTTGTATACCTCAGCGACGCGAGGATTTTGGTAGAAATGATCAAAGGCATTCACCAAATCGTAACTGTGAATATTATCCCGCACCTGTTTGCCTTTATAGCCGTAAATTTTGTAAGGTTTACCGAGCATTGTACACTTCATTAAGTAAGATAAAAATCCGTGTAATTCTGCTCCCGAATGGCTAGGGCCTGTTAAACAACCGCCCCTAAAGCTAGCAGTTTTGATGCCAAAGTAACGACCATATTCTTGAACGAGTAAATCAGCAGCTACTTTAGAAACTCCAAACAAAGAGTGCTTGCATTGATCGATACTCATACTCTCATCAATACCTTGGTTATATTGATGATTTTCGTCAATTTCCCAACGAAACTCTTGCTCAATTAAAGGTAAATAATTTGGGGAATCTCCGTAAACTTTGTTAGTTGAACAGAAGATGAATACAGCATCTGGGCAAATGTTGCGGGTATTTTCTAGTAATACTAAAGTACCGTTAGCGTTGACAGTAAAATCGGTGTGGGGATCGCTAGCAGCCCAGTCGTGCGAAGGTTGAGCGGCTGTATGAATTATCAGACTAATATCTTTATTGTAGGTATTAAATAAATTAGAAACTGCTTCTTGATCGCGAATATCAATAGAATGATGAATATACTTTTCTCCATATTTTTCTAGCAAGCGATCGCGATTCCATTCTGTAGAAGCACCTTTGCCAAAAAAAGTTTCCCTCATATTGTTGTCTATACCGACAACTGTATAACCTTTATCGCAGAAAAAACGTACTGATTCCGAACCAATTAGACCAGCAGATCCTGTTACGAGAATAACCGTCATAATATCTTTATTTACTCCGTTAAAAATTAGATGCAGTCCACTGGCAATACAGGTTTGACAGTTTGTTGATATTAGCATCCCATGTTAGCGATCGTACTCGCTCCCAGCCGTTTTTGGCTTTCTTCATCATCCAACAAACGTAAAACGGCATTTTCCATCCCATCAATATCATCGACATTGCATAATATGGCTGGCTGTTCATTAGCTCCTCCTGTGCCATAGACATCAAAATACACAGTTGGGTTTTTTGTCAAGACCCGGCTCATAACTGCACTTAGCTGATTTAAACCATAACGCGCAGTCCAGTTTCCCCTAAAAGCCACCCGATTTTGCTTTTGGGCTATCTCCATAAAACTCAATTACATCATATTGATTAAATTTTTAATAAATTAGCAATAACTTTTCTCACCTCGGTTGGAGTATAAACCTCAAGGCGATCGCCTTCCTTACCAAATATGTGGCATACTCCCTCATATCCCCACTGTGCTGCGTGCTGTTTCGTTGAGCTAAAACAGTCGCCCAGCAAAACCACCGTAGGAATTGAGAAAGCAGCAGCAGCGTGCATCAACATACTAGAGTTACAGATTACCAAATCAGCAGCGGCAACCAAAGCGAAACTTTCTCTTAGGGTCAGATCTCCAGCCAGACTTTTAACTAACGGGGAAAGGTTTGCTAATTGTTTGCCAGCCTCGCGGTCTTGTTTGCCTCCAAGGATAATAACTTCTAAGTTGCCAATTTCCGTCAGCATTTTTACTAGCTCTGCATAATTTTCTAAGGGCCAGCACTTTTCGAGAAAACCACCACCAGGGCCAATAACTATCCGTTTCTCTGTAGACCGAGTTTTTATCGACCACCGACGCTGACCCGCTTCTACTTCACTCGCACTCAGAAATATCTGCGGTCTGCATTCTGGGAGTTCAGTCGCCCCCAACAGTTCGGCAAAACGAAGAGCCGATCGCCCTACCTGTTCGTACTCGTTATACTCAACGTATTGTTGTACTGCCGTATGTCCGCCTGCATATCCCTTCACACCCAAACGATAGGGAATGCCCGATCGCATCATCAACAACGAACCAAAATAACTTCCTAAAACATCAATCCCTATATCAAAGCGCCGTTTTGCTAACTCCTGACTTTCGGAAGAAAAAGCAATGTAATTGAGTGCATCCCGCCAGCTTTTATTAGGAATAAATTTATTGTGCCAAGGTGCATTAACTGTTAGTATTTCTGAAATATAGGGATTTAGTTTGAGAATTTCCACATTCCAATTACCAACTCCTGCCACAATATGAGCATCGGGAAATCGTCGTTTTAAAGCCTCGAAAAGCGGCGTGATTATCAAAAGATCGCCGATATCGTTATTTCTTAACACCAAAATCGATTTTGGTATTTCAGGGATCTTTTTTGAGGAGCTTATGAAATTGGTTGCTAACCAAATCGCTCCATCAGCAAATTTTCTTTTCGCAGACATATTTTTTTGCTAGGTATTATAACCGGATTAGGCGGCAAGGAATAAATTTTAACTTTGCAAGATGTTCCATAGTTGTTGAGCAGTTTTATACAAGTCATACTGATGGAAAAGTAGATGGCAATCTTCTCCAGCTTTTTTAGTTGCTTCAGGATTTTGCCAAAAATACAAAATTTTCTCAAACCATGCAGAGCGATCGTCACTCTTAATTCGGTACTCAGCATTAGTTTGAACTTCTTTCATACTAGAGTTATCTCCACACAAACATAATCTTTTTGCAGAGCCAGCCTCTAAGATTGGTAAACCAAAGCCTTCACTCAAACTGGGATAAACTGTAAATTCAGTTAATCGATAAAGAGAAGCTAAATCTGGATAATCTATAATTGGTAATGGGATGATAGCAGCCCTAACAGAATTTCTTTTCATAGCTTCCCTTATTCCAAAATCTCTTTGAATTATTTGCTCTGTTAATCCAACTAATACACAGCGAAATGAAGGATCGGCATCGTAAATTTGTCCACAAACTTCCAACAGCATAGCAACATTTTTTCTCCCCGCAAAACCACCTACATAGAGGACAAAACGGTGAGGTAAATTAAACTTGTTCTGCACTAATAAGTTATTACTCTCTTGATACTTAGTAATACACCAGCTAGGTACAGGATGTTGCATAATCATTATTCTATCCAAAGAAGTACCAAATTCCTGGTGAACGTGATTTTTAACAAATTTTGTGTAAACTATTAAATTCTTTGCTCTAGTTACTAACCACTCTTCCCATTTGACAAACATTGGACGAAATGGTAGCCGCCCTCGCAAATTCCACCAAGGACGGTGGGGATAGATACTGTCTTGTTCGGAAACAATTCTCCAAACTAGGTCTGGAACAAGTACTACATTTTGGCTAAGATTTCCATAGTTGTAAAAGTACGGAATAAAGTGTCGAGAGTTAGGGAAAAATTTCTTAATTTTTTTAGTTACTGCCAAACCCCAAGCTAAACGTCCCAAGTAGTCAGGCGATCGATTTTTAAAATCAATTGTAATCCACTGAACATCCAAATTCTCAAGTCCAAATATTTGAGGACGAAATGACTTTTCTACAAAAACAGCTATTGACTTAGTATATCCAAGCTCTTGCAACCCGCGTAAAAGTTCAGCAGTCACCAGCCCTAAACCAGTTGCAGGATAACTCAAACGGTAGCCATCAATAGTTACAGAAATTTTTGTTTCTTTAGTCATTTTTAATTCAAATTAATTTGCGAAATATTTTCGTATCAATCCGATCTGTATCCTCTACTGCCAATCCTGCTTTCTGAGAAATAATCTTTAAGGAATTACCTGTAAAGAAAAACAAATGAAACCTTGTATACTCACAAGCATAATTGTAACAATGTGTTGTATGTATCATAATTCCGTCATCTTTAAGCAAAGAAGACATAAAAGATAAAGTTTGATCTGGGTAACGCAAATGTTCCAAAACATCGTTTGAGATAATGCCATCAAATTTCATTGATTTAAGCAATTCCACATCATTAATTATGTAATTACTCTTTTCATCCTTTGCATAAGGTTCAAATCCAAATAATTGATAACCCTTAGAACGGGCGTATTCTATGCTTTTAGACCATTTTCCACACCCAAAATTTAGATAAATTCCTTCTTTTTTAGGATTTAAGTAATCAAACGTTCTGATCTCTGATTCCGTAGAGTCTCCTTCATTAAAACAGGAGTAATGTTCTACATATTCTTGTTCTAAAGCTTGTGGAGATAAAGCTAGCATTCTTTGAGTTCCAAATATTACTCCACAGTCGGGGCATTCATGCCTTAAAAGTTTACCTCCGCCAAAGATACATCGGGTTACATAAGGTTTAAATTTTTCAGTTTCGCCAGAAAAATTGCAGATTGGACAATTTAAATTCATCGAGGGATTTAAATCATCAATTATTTCATTTAAAAGCCAACGGCTAGCAATCCTAATTTGCCTTATTTTGCGAATTATTTTTTCTCTGGTTATTTGTTTTGACATCTATTTTTACTTTTTGATTAATTTTTATTAAAATCTTTGCTTTGATATGAATCTAATTTATTGGGAAACTGCCACGTTTGGATCAGCAAGTTCAACACAGATTTGATTCCCAGACGAGTTTTAACTGTGTATCCTAGCATTGTATCTTGACAAATTGAGCGTCGTGACAAATAAAGAATTGACCACATTATATTTTGAAGTGAAGGCTCAATCCATAAAGCATTGACGAATAGAACATACATAGTAGACTCCAAGAGATTTTGGAGTTGCTTGACATTAGAGAATCTATTTTCTGATAGCGCATAATGCCAAATAAATGTCGCATCCGAATAAGAAATCTTCCAGCCATATTTACGGAGAACTTTACCCCAAAGATACCACAAAGGCCCAAAAGTGTAAGTTTCGTCGTAGCGCAAACCTTGGTCAAATATTTGTCGAGGATACACAGAAGAACCATCGGCTATAGCCGCACAATCTGATGGATCTTTGGGAGTGCAGCCACAGCCACTTCGATGCAACTCAGGAGGACAAAGCAAAGGAGCGTTAGGCTCGTTGTAATTGCGTTCTGGAAAAATCCAAACTCTTTGACGATCGCTTTCCACAACCTCTAAAATCCTCTCAACATAATCTTGGGGGTGTGTATGATCGTCATCGCCTGACAGAATATGTGTACCTCGACAATTTAAACTAGCATGATTGCGATTTGCATATAGTCCCCGGCGTGGCCCTTTAGTATAAACACAGTTAAATTGTTTAGCTAAGTCTTCTATTTTTGGTGCATAGTTTTCATCGGAATCATCTGATACTACTATTTCAAATGGGGCGACAGTTTGAGAGCGCCAACTTTTCAAACAGCGTTCTAAACTCTCTGGTCTATTCCTAGTCACTAAGGCAACACTAAGGCGAACTTGCGAAGAATCCGTTTGCTTATGCTGTGTCAAATATTCTGGTTTTCCTTGGTTATAAAAATTCATCATTGAGCATCCTAGACTTTGAATTCAACTGAATATTCGTCCACACCTAATAATTTTATTAGCTTACAAACCCTTCAGATCCGAATATAAAATATCAACTGCGACTTCCTCATCTTTAGGAGTTTTCACTTTAATCCACTTAGTAGCTTGGGGAAACCTCTGCTTTATTTGCAATACCATTTTACTATCACTTTCAAAAGATTTAGAAATCACCAAAATCAATCTCAAATCTTTTGAGCTTGTAAATTTTGATGCTCCTCTGAGGTTAGCTCCCTCTGTACCATGAGTTTGAACTAGAGGCCCCCACGCATCAACTAGCGGAAGCGTTCGCTGCTTCATTTCTAACCAGGCTCCGAAAGGTGCAGGCTCATCCAAAGCTAAGACCACAATATCTTGAGGTGACTTGACCACAGAGTTAATCTGCTCTACTACTGATTTAACATTAACTTTAGATAAAACCGGAACATAAAGTTTATTTGCTGTTGTAATGTAATGCTCTCCTATTCTTTCAAAAACTCCGTTTCTAGCAAAATTACCAACTGTGAAAAGATTAGGAAAAATGAAAAAAAGTATTAATATAATAACTGCCAAAAATTTAGCTGCTCGTTTATGATTATTTTTGAAATAATGTATATAAGCACTTACTAAAAGTATTTGAGTAAATATAAAGAACGCTGACACATATCGGATATTATGAACGATAAAGTTAAATCCCACTTTACCTGTTAAGTAGCCTAGTAGTAAAAAGGGAACAAAAGTAACACAACAGCATAGAATGAATACACTTTTGTCGTAAAGCTTACGGGAGTACAAAAGTAACCAGATAACAACTACTGTTCCGGGAATACCTGCGATCGCTAAGGGAATTTCTCTTTCTCCTGGCCCCCAAGATGCAAAGAAAGGGATGACTCGATCGCTAAAGTAAATCAGGTGCATTAGTCCGCCATAAGCCTGAAAAAGAGCTAGCCCGATCGAACCTAAAAATGAGCATAGCAACCCAAATCCTTTTGTTGCAGGTGAGCCAAAACCGAAATTGTTATACTGAGAAACTGCAATGTTTGAGTTACTAAGAAGCAGATTTAGAAGAGTAAGACTAAAAAAAGGTAGTAATAAGCAAGCCGTACATACTCCTACTAAAAGTAATCGCTTTTTTAATGTATATTGAGAACTGAAAAATAAAAAACAGATATTAAGATATAGTAAAACTCCTAAAGAGACTGTAAAAGCAGAATATTTTAACCAGTAAACTGAACCTAGAAGTATGCCGATTATACTTGAATTAATTAGAATATGTCTGTAGCTGAATTGGTTTGACTGAAAGCAGGAGCTAATGTACAGTGCATAAACAAATAGCCAGGGCATAATCGCAAAAGGGAGGACATCTCCAATTAGCTCTGTTAGATTGGCGATCGTAATAGAATATATAGGTAATATCAAAGAAATTACTAATTTCGTCTGAAAATTAGCTTTGATTACATCTGCTAATTTCAACCAGCCTATACAGCCTAATAAAAACAATAAGTATGTTGTTAATTTAGCAGCAATTCCTAAAGGTAAACCTATTGCTATTAAGGGTAAGAAAAAAAATGGCACACCAGGAGGCCACCAAACTGTCCAAGCTTGCACGTCCTTTGATAAATCATTAGGACTAGGTAAAACCAGTGCATTGAGTAAAGTAGATTCTCCTCTCAACCACTGTTGGACAGATTTAATTTGAAATGCTGCATCTGCATCTATTCGGAAAGGATGGATTAAACTGAGGGTGAAAAGTAATGTCACCAAGAATAAAACTATTAAGTAGGGTACAGATCGGCGATCGCTATATGTTGAAAACTTCATCATAATTTTAATTTTGAATGTAAAAAAATAAATTAGATACAAATCCCAGCAGCTTGAAATGCCTGGTATAAACCTTCGCTTTATTTGGAATCATAGATAAAAGTTCTTTTTCAGACAACAAATTTAAATTTTCTTCTTTAGCATAAAACTCTTTGCCAAGCCATTTAAGAACAGTGCGAAACCAAGAGGGGGGAAGCCAGTGAACAAGCGGTAATACTGTATGAAATTCTATAGGATACCAGCGATTTGGAGTGGTGATACAACAGGTGCGACCAACACGACATAGTTCTTGAACAAAAGCTTCTTGCCTAGCACGACTCCCTATATGCTCAATTACAGCAAAACTTACTACCAAATCAAAACTTTTGTCGGGAAATGGTAGGCTTAGACCATCAGCTTTAATATATTTTAAACCTGGATAATCTTGTTCTAGAAAAGAGGCATCTTCTAGACCAACAGCAGTTATTTTATCAGAATAAGGATATAACTTTTCAAAAAAATTTGAGTCTTCCCGTCTATCAGAAGTAACTCCTACATCCAAAACTCTAGTTTTGTTTGTAGGTTGTGTTATTCGCATCAAGGAAGCAAACATTTTTTTCCGGGCATACCAAGATACTTTACTAACAAATCCACCAATGTTAGGTTGAATATACGGGCTAGAATCATTCTTAATTTTAGTCATTTTACCTCGATTTAAAGTAAATGTTATATTTCTGGTGTTTTTACTGACATCGCTGAAATAAAAAGAGAAGAGAAAACCGTGCCAAACCCTATAATTACTAAAGTTGCACCAAAAGATGCCCATTCTGGATTTGGCAAAGGTAACAAATTTGACTTAATCCATTCAATTACTAATAATATTAATATAGTTCCTCCTATTAATATCATACCCGTACCCAACAAAATACCAATTTCTAGTTTGAAAAATCTATAAAACTTTTGAATTGTTTTGTTTGATTTATCAAATCTCCGGCTCCAAGAATAGGTTTTTACGTGCAAACCTAAACTCAATATATTAAAACCAACTACACTAAATATTGTTGCAAATATTCCTGTGGAATTACCAAGAGGTCTGCCTTCGTATTTAACTAGTGCTAGCAATGTAACTATATGAATTAATATGCCTATCCCCAAAAGAACAAAACCAGGCAACAAAAACACCTTGTTTGGACAATAAAGCAACATCATCCTTAAACTGCGCCATCCATCTCGAAATGTGCGTAGTTTGGACTGCCCCTTGCGATTATGTAGTTTAATTGGAACTTCGGCTATTTTTAGTTCAGCTAAACCAGCATTAATTACTAATTCTAAGTTAAATTCCATGCCCGGACTTACGGGTTGAATTAAATCGTAAGCTTTCCGACTAAACCCCCTAAATCCACAATATACATCTGTATATTTCGTTCCAAACAAAGTATTTAAAATAGCTGTTAGTGCTGGATTACCGATAAAGCGATGGAGCAAAGGCATTGATTTATCTTCAAAGCCTTCGATGTATCGGCTACCAGTCACAAAATCATAGCCTTCGTTGATTAATTTTTCTAAGAATTGTGGAATTAAACGAAAATCGTAAGTATCATCTGCATCACCCATAATTAGGTAACTACCTCTAGCATGGGCAAAGCCTTTCAAGTAAGCATTACCGTAGCCGCGTAGCGATTGATGTACTACGCGAACACCCATACTTTCTGCAATTTCTACTGAGCTATCAGTTGAGCCATTGTCGCAGACAACTATTTCTCCGTTAATGTTGGCATTGGCAAAGGTTTCCTGAATTTTCTGAATGCAGATACCTATAGCCTCTTCTTCATTAAGACAAGGCATAACCACTGATACTAATGGTTTTTTTTCTCTCTCGTCCACTGGTGATTCTTTATAATTTAATAAATTATCATTGCTACTGCTAAACATTATTTATTTACCACAAGAAGAACTTATTAGGCAATAGGCCAATTTTGCAAACAACGTTCTAAACTCTCTGCTCTATTTTTAGTCACCAAGGCAACACTTAATCTAATTTGCTTTGATGGCGTTTGCATACAATTCCCAAAAACCTCCTGATTTTACTTATACACTTGGGTTTCTGCCAATTCCTTATTTAACCACATTATTTTCTATCTGCACTTCGCTATCGTTAAATATCTCCTTCAGTATTTCTCCCGCATCTGATGCTACGGTTGTCAAGCCTAGATAATAAATGTTTTCTTCATCTTGGGATTTCTTTAATACTTTGGCGTAGATATCTCCACTCAGCGATTTCTTTTCATAGTTAATCAATAAGTTTAACTTAATATTTTTAAATATCTCTAAGTTATGTTCTGTTTTGATTTCTGCACCTTTTATTTCTCTACCTTTGGTTGATAGTTTGACCAGACTTGCTTCGTACATTTCGTCATTTATATGCTTTCCTTCTAAAATTGTGTATTGTAACAAAATTTCCTCTTTTAATGGCAGGAGAATATTTTCTTCTTTCCGCAGATGCAGGTTGTATTTTCCATCGATTCCATCTACATCATAAATGGAAATTGGTTCGTTAAATCCTTTGGGTTGTACCTTCATCTCTGCATCTATTTTGACGATTTCTCCTGCATCTTTGAGGGTTGATTCGGAAATTAAAATTTGCCCACCTACTGTGTAGGATTCAATCCTCGCGGCTAAGTTTACATGATGTCCGACTACGCCGTATTTGGCTCGTTTTGTGGAACCAATATTTCCTACTACTACTTCACCAGTACTAATGCCAATTCCCATTTCGATTTTTGGTAATCCTAAACGCTCATTTTTCTTGTTTACACTGTCCATTGCTAATTGCATGGCTAGGGCACAAGCGATCGCTCTTTCTGCATCATCTTCTCTTTGCGTTGGCGCACCAAAAAGCACCAATATTGCATCTCCAATAAATTCATCGATCGTTCCCTGATACTTGACAATTTGATCTGCCATTTCCCCCAAATAAATATTTAACATGGAAACAACTGTTTCTGGCGCTAACTCTTCGGAAACTGAGGAAAAACCGCGCAAATCTGACATTAAAATTGTCACTTTTCGGCGTTCTCCACCAAGTTTAAATCCATCTGGTGATTCCAGCAAATTAGCTACTACTTCATCTGTAAGATAAAGACTAAACGTTTTCCGAATTTCTCCAGCAGTACGGGCAATATAGCTAATAATCACGCTTGCTGAGCCAACAAAAGCAACTACTGGCGGAATTACTGGAATCCACCAACCTTCTAAAAAAGCTAGATAACCTATTAAGAAAAAACCGCCTATTACTGACAATATACTAGCGGTTCTTTTTACAGAAAACTTGCCTACACCACCTCGATATCGCCACTGCCAAGTTAAAACTGCGCCTATGGTAGCACCAAATAATATCCACAACCACTCTAACCATTCTGGCAAAGTTTTAATTAACGGACGACCATCGATAACCGCACTTAAAATCATGCTAGTTAAATGAGCATGAATTTCTACCCCGGAAGTTCTTTGGGGAATGCCGACAAAATTGCTACTATAAGGCGTATATAATAGATCGTTTAAGCTGGCTGCTGTTGAACCAATTAAGACAATGCGTCCGCGCATTAAATCGCTAGAAATGCGATTTTTTAACACATCTATCAGCGAAACAATTTGAAAATTCCCCGCCCCACGAAAGTTTAATATTACCTGATATCCAGCTGCATCAGTACGAACATAACCGCCATCATTAGCTTCAAAAGGAACAAATACTACCTTTCCCAATCGCAAATAATTATTTTTCGCTCCTTTGGCAACTATACCCTCTTTTTTCAAATACATTAAAGCTAATTTCAAGCCCAAGCTTTCTACTTTACCAAGATATAAGAACTGTCGCCGGATTTTCCCATCTGTATCTAAAGGTAAGTCGTTAGCACTAATCTGTCTTTTTTTTTCTAAAATTGGCGGCGGATTTACTGCTGGGCCTCCTGCACCGCCTACGACTTTTTTAATGCCTATTAAATTAGGCGTAGTCCTATATAACTGTAATAATTTTTGATGCTCGGCTTCACTTCCTACAGGTAAATCCCGATAAATATCTAAACCTATGGCTCTAGGTCTTTGTTGTTTAATTTTCTGCAACAAGTCTACTAGAATCTTGTCTTTTATCGGCCATTGTTTTAATTCTTGGATGTCTGATTCATTTATTCCTACAATCACAATTCTAGAATCCCTAGCTTCTTTGGGACGCAACTGAAACATTTGATCGTATGCAGAAAATTCCAAAAACTGAAACAATCCCGCGAAACGTAAAGCAATTGCTAATAGAGTGACGCTTGGTACAGTAATTAATACTCCACGCCATTCCCAAATTAGCTGTTTTAGTTTAAGCTTAGAAAGCATATTAAATATACCAATTGGTAATCACTAAATCTTAGTTGGGTTTGGATGTACAGCAATCAAGCATTGGCTTTTCTACTAATACATTTAATCCGACAGAATCTAGAAGTTTCTTCCACTGATTTTTTAAATTTCGGTCATCCGGTTTCTGGCGAAGTAAGTCAACTAAAGTTGTTAAACTTTCGTGCCAAATACCTGCGGCTGCATACAAGGCTGGACGATCGCTTGGTGCCGCCTTTTCTAGTTTATTCACTAAATTAGGGTTCAATTGGATTCGCTCCACCCATCCGTCTACGATAACATTTCCACTTTTGTCTGGAAGTTCTTGGTTTGGGTTAGGTGGACAGATCATTGTGAGGAACCAATGATACATTTTACCCACCTCTAAAGGTGCGGATAATTCATTGTTGGGTAATCTAAAACTGACAATACCTGAATTAGACGGAACAGCAAGAGTTTTTTTGTAAATTACCTGACCATTTTCCCCGTCTAGCAGCTTAAATTCCAATGCTTCCGCTTTAGATTTGGGAACATACCAAAAGAATGTCGGATACCCTGTTAGGGTTAATCCTAAGTTATTTTGCGGCATTAAGGAAGTGAGAACTCCTGCACTTTCTATACAACCTCCTCGCGAAGCGCCTCCCGCAGTGGCAGAAGGTGCGCTTCTGTCTGGTGGCTGGTAACTCTGACTTACTTCCCAGGTTAAATTTTTGACTCTAGTTACTTGTTGATTTTGCCCCTTAACTTCTGTTATTAAGTAGGGAGCGATCGCTAATCCTAAACCCAGACTCACCAGCAAAGTCTTCCCAGTCAGAGCTAATTTCATATTCATGCTCGAATCTTCTTCTAATCTATTTACAAGATAGACTCTAGTTTGGCTTAAATTGCTCCTGAGTGTCAGCAATCTTTATTATCTCGGGCGATCGCATATCAGTTATACTAAACTCCATGTGGCCTTCTTTTCTTCCCAATTCCGTCGAGCAATTAACAGAATCTACCTCGATTGCTCTGGCACAAAATATCCAATATCAACCAATTTTCACTCCCTTGAGCGAACAACCAATTGGCACAAGTTATGTCAAATTGGGTACAAATGGAACCCCAATTTTATTACTTCATGGGTTCGATAGTTCAGTATTTGAATTCCGCCGCCTGCTACCCATTCTTGCCGAAAAACAGGAAACTTGGGCGATCGATCTCTTGGGTTTTGGCTTTACAGAAAGAAACCCATTACTTAGCTTTAGTCCTAGTGCGATCGCCACACATCTCTACTATTCCTGGAAAACTTTAATCAAACAACCAGTAATTTTAGTCGGCGCTTCTATGGGAGGTGCAGCAGCAATTGACTTTACTCTTACTTATCCCGAAGCAGTTAAAAATTTAATCTTAATTGATAGTGCAGGTTTCACCGCAGGCCCCGCAATGGGTAAATTTTTATTTCCACCTTTGGGTTATTTAGCTACTGAATTTTTACGGAATCCTCAAGTCCGTCAACGCATTAGCATCAACGCCTATTGTAACCCTACCTTTGCTTCGGTTGATGCTCAATTATGTGCCGCATTGCATTTACAAACCTCTGGTTGGGCACAAGCTTTAGTTGCTTTTACTAAAAGCGGAGGTTACGGTTCTTTTCGGCAAAAACTTAAAGATATTGGGCAACCAACTTTAATTTTATGGGGAGAATCTGACCGAATTTTGGGTGTTGCTGACGCGGAAAAATTTAAGAATGCGATCGCCAATAGCAAACTAATCTGGATCGCCAATTGTGGTCACGTACCCCACCTAGAAAAACCAGAACTTACTGCCCAACATATTTTCAACTTCATCGCCGAACCGGATGATTAGCAAGTTGAACAATTGCCGAGCTTTGCGGGAATGAATCAAATTTTTCTTTCTAAGTGCGATCGCTTATTCGATCGCTATTTGTTCGCACATCCTTTCTTCTAAATGTTCCAACAAAGTATTCACATCTTTCGCCACCTCAGCAAAACAATCAGGTGGTGAAGGTTCCGGTTCAAACTGCACCAACTTAATTTGACCACTACCAATGCCAATAATCAAAACTTCTTGCTTCGGATTATGTGCATCTAAAATGCCCAAAATTTCCTGAAGTTGATTTTCGACCTTTTGATTTAATGCTTCGATCGCATTTCTGGGGCAGTATACAAAATGCGGTGATGGTTCGAGATCGATACCCAAAGTATCTTCACTTTCTCCCCTTTGTTGCATTAACCCCCAAGCTAGGGCTGCTAATTCTTTCTGATTTTGCTTGACGAAATCATTTAACTGTTGTCGCCAGTTATTCGCGCCCTGATTTGACTGGGTACTACCAAACATCATAATTACTTGCGTTCTGTCGTTGCCAATGTTAATTCAAATTTCAACTCAGACTGTACTCGCCAAAGGTTAGCATAAATCTTCCATTGTTCGAGTAATTGTTTGTTTTGTTTCACAATCTACCACTTTGCCATCTGTGCCATTATTAATTACACAGATAGCATCGTTTTATCAAACAGGTGTTCGCTTTCACCCTCCCGCTAAAGCAAGGGAGGATCGAGAGCGTTTTTCTTGGTAGTTTCCCGGTTAAGTCTTAAGCTTTTGCTATCTTATCGGCTATTATCACCTCTGGAAGTATAATGCAAAACTACCATAAGCAATATTTGTGGAAATCTTGTCAGGAAACCAAAATACAGTCTATCAAACTAAGTCAATGCACCTGTAGCAGACAAAACAAACACAAACTAACATCATCAATATTAACGCCTATTTTCCACAGATCAATAATTGAGAGAAGATTTTTTCCTGATTTGCCCTCTGTCTTGAAAGCAGTTAGCTAAAATTTATTTAAGTTCAGCTACCCAGCCTGCAACCCCAAACACCAATCGCTGATAAAATCAAAGTTTTCGGCATCCTCAACAACATCATGGGTAACATTTTCGGACATTTATTTCGCATTACCACATTTGGTGAATCTCATGGCGGCGGAGTCGGAGTAGTCATTGACGGTTGTCCGCCACTACTAGAAATAACTCCGGCTGAAATTCAACAAGAATTAGACAGAAGACGACCTGGACAGAGTAAGATTACCACACCCCGTAAAGAAGCCGACAGCTGCGAAATTCTTTCCGGTGTTTTTGAAGGTAAAACATTAGGAACATCTATCACAATTTTGGTGAAAAATCAAGATACTCGACCCCAAGATTATGATGAAATGGCGGTAAAGTATCGTCCATCCCATGCTGATGCGACTTACGACGCGAAGTATGGGATTCGCAACTGGCAAGGCGGGGGGCGATCGTCGGCGCGAGAGACAATCGGGAGAGTGGCAGCGGGTGCGATCGCTAAAAAAATCCTGAAACAAATCGCTAAGACAGAGATTATCGGTTACGTTAAACGCATCAAAGACCTCGAAGGAGTCGTTGACCCCAACACAGTGACGATGGAACAAGTAGAAAGTAACATCGTTCGCTGTCCCGACTTAGAGTGTGCAGATCGGATGATTGAACTAATCGAGGAAGTCAGACGGCAAGGCGACTCGATCGGTGGGGTAGTAGAATGTGTGGCTCGCAACATTCCTCCCGGATTAGGTGAGCCAGTATTCGATAAACTAGAAGCAGACTTAGCAAAAGGTGTGATGTCCTTACCCGCCAGTAAAGGATTTGAAATTGGTTCCGGCTTTGCTGGTACTTTACTAACAGGCAGCGAACACAACGACGAATTTTATACTGACGCGGAAGGTCACATCCGAACCGTTACCAACCGATCGGGCGGTATCCAGGGTGGCATTTCCAACGGTGAAAATATCATCATCCGAGTAGCCTTTAAACCAACTGCTACGATCCGAAAAGAACAGCGTACTGTAACCCGTGAAGGAGAAGCAACCACCTTGGCAGCCAAAGGAAGACATGACCCTTGCGTACTACCTAGAGCAGTGCCTATGGTAGAAGCAATGGTTGCCTTAGTGTTGTGCGATCACCTTTTGCGGCAACAGGGGCAATGTGGCACCTTGAAATTTGAAGTAGCACATGGAAAATAGCCATTCTTCTGACGAATTTTTAGTTCAATTCTGGGGTGTCCGAGGTAGTATCCCCACCCCTGGAAACCAAACTGCGCGTTACGGAGGCAACACCTCCTGTATCGAAATGCGAATTGGCGGCAAACGCCTAATTTTCGATGGCGGTAGCGGCTTGCACGTTTTGGGTAGAGAACTACTCAAAACTATGCCCGTAGAAGCCTATATGTTCTTTACCCATTACCATTGGGATCATATTCAAGGCGTACCAATGTTTATCCCAGCTTTTGTTGAGGGTAATCATTTTCAAATTTATGGCGCGGTTCCCGATCAAAATGGCTCTTTAGAACAACATTTTATGGAGCGAGTGCTTCACCCCAATTCTCCAGTTCCTATTAAAGGAATGCAGGCGAATATAGAATTTTGTCATATTTCTTGCGGGGACAAATTTAAAATAGACGATATCATCATTGAAACAGGCCCCCTAAATCATCCAAATGGCGCAATGGGTTATCGCGTCACCTGGCAAGGACATTCGGTATTTTACTGCACGGATACAGAACATTATCCAGACCATATAGATGAAAGCGTGCTGCAATTAGCTAATAATGCAGACCTGTTAATTTACGATTCTATGTATACCGATGAGGAATATCATAATCCCAAATCTCCTAAAGTTGGCTGGGGTCACTCAACCTGGGAAGAAGGGGTAAAAGTATGCGAAGCGGCTGGAGTCAAAAGGTTTGTAAAATTTCATCACGAACCTGTTCATAGCGATGAGTTTCTCGATCGCCTCGAAGAAAAAATCCTGGCTGCCTCTCCTAATGCTGTATTAGCTAAAGAAGGAATGATTTTAAAAGTAGTTTAGGAGAATTATCAGTTGGAAATTGGCAAAGAGTTTACAATTTGAAATATCTACACTCTATATCTATTTTCCCTGGAATAACCAACGATGACTACTACAACTGGTAATTCTCGGACACTGCCTTTGCCACCCGGAAATTTTGGTTTGCCTTTGATTGGAGAAACAGTTGAGTTTCTTCGCGATCCAGATTTCATGGAAAAGCGGCAAAAGAAATACGGTTCTATTTTTAAAACCCGGATCTTTGGTGCTGATTCAATTGCGATCGTGGGAGCCGAGGCAAACCGTTTTATTCTCACCAATAATCAATATTTTGCTGTTATTTGGCCCCCAAGTACAAAAATTCTTTTGGGGCCGCATTCTTTACCAAATAGGTAGAACTCACGCTGATGAGTCGATTTATTATCAACCGGAAAAGTTTGACCCTGAGCGGTTTTCTCCTGAGAGAAGTGAGGATAAAAAACCTTTTAGTTATGTACATTTTGGCGGCGGAATGCGCGAATGTTTGGGTAAAGTTTTTGCTCAATTGGTGATGAAAGTGTTTGCTGTATATTTAGTTCGAGATTATAATTGGGAACTTTTACCTGAGCAAAATTTGGAATTGGTTAAGAATACCAACACCGCATCCGAAAGATGGTTTAAAGGTAAATTTCTGGCGTTTGTAAGTTTTGATAATTCGGTAATTGTTTTTCCAAACTGCGGATTAGGTAATTAAGTAAAATTGCTTTATTCGCAGATTTTACCTAACATCTACTTACATGGAAAATAACCGTGCAGGCTTTTCTCTAATATGAGCTTCTATAGATTTTACCCTGTTAATCATGTTGATTAATATTGTGTAATCAGACGGTGGAATATTAGGAATATAACCTGTATCTTGTGCTAGTTCAGAAGAAATTTCGGTCATAGCCTGTTTAATTTTTTGCTTTTGATTAGCTTTCACTTTAGGATTAATCAAAACTGCTCCTATAGGAATTTGACGGCTAATGTAAATAATCCGAAATTCTGTTGGCTTAAATTGGGAGCGATAAGTATTAAATTCTTCTTCCGATAAAGCCCCAGCTGCAACTTCTCCTTTAGAGATATATTCTAAAATGTCTTGGGGTGTTGGTGCTAAAATTATTTCCGCTAAGACTGCGCCATAAAGATCGTATAAAGGTATGTAATAATTAGTGGCAGATCCAGGCTGACCCAAGGCTATTTTCTGTTGAGCTAAATCTGCTAATTTTTGCATCGGACTTTGCTTCAGTACTATAAATACCGCTCGCAAAGTGTTATACCTGTTCTTTCCTTGTAGTGGAAACAAGGGTATGTAATTTGCTTGGGAAATTGCGATCGCAGCTAATCCCGGAGAAGCAAATACTAAATCCCAAGCTTGTCGCTTGATTTGTTCGATCGCCTTGATTTCATTGTAAGCAGGTTCTAATTCAATTAATGTATTCGTCTGCTTCTGTAAATAATCTACAAACCTACCGTATTCTTCAATAGAACGCACTCCTTCTCCATAAGAAACTATTCCAATAGTTAATTTAGTTAACTCTCTTCCTGAGTTAGTTCTAAAAACAGCACAACTTGCTAGGGACAATAAAATTTGCACTAACAGAAAACGACGTGAAAGCATAGATTTATCAGGATATCTTCAACTAAATTATCCTAACGATAGATTACCTTTGCATCTAAACTAAGATAGAATTTTAGTTAATTCTTATTTCAAATAAAGAAAAACCTCCAATGTTAAGAAACATTGATTTAAATAAGAAATTTACCTTAGTCTTAACCATAGTGTTTATGATTGGGGTCTTGTTAAGCGGTTTAGCTCTTTCTGCTATTTTAAATCGAAATGCAGAAAATGAAGTAACTACCCAAGCAGAAATGCTGATGCAAACAATGATTGCAGTGCGAAGTTATACAGATAAGCAAGTTAATCCTCTATTAGCAGCAAGATTAGATACAGATCCGCAGTTTATCCCCCAAACAGTACCAGGCTATTCTGCTAGAGAAGTATTTGAAAATCTACGTACAAGTAATAAGTATACAAGTTTATTTTATAAGGAAGCAACTCTCAATCCTACTAACTTACGAGATAAAGCTGATACTTTTGAAACTAAGTTAATTGAAAGTTTACGTAAAAATAAGAGCTTGAATGAATTGAGAGGTTATCGTCAAATAGGAAATGAAAATTTGTATTATATCGCCAAACCTTTGATTATTTCCGAAGCAAGTTGTTTAGTCTGTCATAGTACTCCAGAAGCAGCACCCAAGAGTCTTTTAGCCACTTACGGCAGTAAAAATGGCTTTGGTTGGAAGTTAAACGAAATAGTAGGAGCGCAGGTAATGTCCGTACCAGCTAGTCATATTCAACAAGCTGCTCAGCGTTCTTTTTTAATAGTAATGGCTGTGGTATTAACTGCCTTTGCTATAGCAATTTTAATTACTAATATTTTACTGAAAAAAGCAGTAGTTTACCCCATAAAACGTATAGTTAAAGTGGCAAATGAAGTCAGCACTGGCAATATGGAAGCTGAATTTGAACATAGTTCTAATGATGAAATAGGGATGCTGGCTATAGCATTTAATAGAATGAAAATTAGCCTTTCAATGGCTATGGATATGCTGCAACGTCGTAACTGAAACCAAACTAAAATCTAGCTATTTCAAGTATGATAAGATACTAAGTGGAGAGCCGAAGCTAGAAAAAAGGATTTATCTTCAGAGTTATCAGGTTTTGGATCGTGATTCATTTTAGACGTGACAATCTGACGAAACTCTTGAGATTCATGTGAATTAGGAATTTTGGCAGCTAAAGTATCAACCAGTTCGTACTGATTTAGTTTTGGATTAGAAGAGATAGTTTGTTTAATAATCAAGTTAGCCATAGGGCCAATTAATTTGGCTAATTCTATTTGGCAAAATTCTACAAAACTTGACTCAATTGTTGCTGGCGGTATAGTTTCTGGAACGGTGGTCTGAGGATTGGCAACTGGTGATGTAGCTTGAGTTTGTGTGCTGACTGGCAAATCTTGAGCTAGTTCTAGGATGTTTTTGGCTTCTTGATGAAATTGCTCTTGCAATTGTTCTGGGACAATAATTACTAAAGCTTTTAATAAATCCTCACGGGTAATTACTTGTTCTAGGGCTTGTTCGATCGCGAATTTAGCCATTGGCCCAATTCTCTGGATTAAAATTGATTCTAGCTGTTTTTGAACATTTGTCGATATGGTTAACTTAGGCGCGGGTGTTTGAGTGTCGGTAGATCCCAGATTCGGTGTCACCATAACTTGATTAATTGCAGCTGTTTCTGGGATATTTGTGATTTCCTTTGGTGGGGAAGCATCCTTAAGTGGTTGTGGTTGTTTATTGTTGTAGAGAACTTCAAATATAGGTACAGATCCTATGCCTTTTAAGTTGCGATCGCTATGTCTATGCGTCACCAAATTTGTGCTGCGAGAAAGGCGTACCAACACTTCTGTTGCTTCAGAAAGCAAGATTTGTCCAGCACTAGCAAGTGCAGCCACTCGCGCCGCATAATCTACTTCATGTCCAATAAAGCGTTCATCATCAGCCAAAGGACTTCCCGTGTGCATTCCGATCGTAACTTGTAGGGGCCCCAATGGTGTTGGTATTGGCTCATTAATGTGGCTGATTTGAATAATACTAGCCCACTGTACAGCTTCCACAGGATTAGCAAAGACCAGGAAAAAAGCATCACCAATAGTTTCTACCTTGCGACCTCCATAAGCAGCAATACTGCTTTCGACGCGATGGCGATGAGGTAATAAAATTGTGTCCCGATATATGCGGTTATTTTCGCTGATGTCTTTCCCTGGTAGCTTCAGCTTAATCGCTGTTGAGCTTACCAAGTCAGTAAACACCATTGTAATCACATTCTCAGACATAGCTGTATATTAGATTTTGGAGAACTTGCCGAATAGTGCATTTTCCAACATCACATCAATAGTTTTATACTGGGATGCTGATAAAAGCTACTATCCAACTAATCTAACTGATTCTGTCAATTACAGGAAAAGGAAAGTACTATTTTTATATTAGGCATTTCCAGAAATTAAAGGTGCCCTACCTGGAATCCTGGTAGAGACTTTGTATACAACGTCTCTACTTGTTTGGAGATATCTAGTAATTTTTATTCTGCAAGACTCCGGTTAAGCTGTGTTTGATTTTGTTAATAATTGATGAGAAAATGAGATTGATGTAATAGTAGCGATCGCTTTATTCAATATGAAAAAATATCGCTGGTTAAATTTCTTTATCTTGATGCTTTGTTCGTTGTTAGTTTTTACTAGTTGCAGCAACTATATTGATTCTGTCAAAAATCTGAAAGCAGGTGCAGGTAAACAAGTTATAGTTTTAGGAGATAGCATTGCTTCAGGTTATGGAGTAGAAGAAAAAGAAGCTTTTCCTAGTGTTTTGAGTCAGGAATTAGGTTTACCAATTATTAATCGTGGCGTGAGTGGTGATACCACAGACATGGGATTAAAACGCTTACAAACTGATGTAATTGCTGCTGAACCTTGGTTAGTAATTGTGGAACTTGGTGGTAATGATTTTTTAAGGAAATTTCCTAAGTCGGAGACGGAAAAAAACTTACGGCAAATTGTTACCTCAATTCAAGAAAAGTCAGCAATTGTTGTACTTTTGGGTATGAACTTAGGTTTATTTACTGATGAGTACAAAACCCTTTATCAGCGGGTAGCTAAGGAAACTAATGCTTATTTAATTCCCGAATCTTTAAAAGGCATTTTGGATAATCCACGTTATCGCCAAGAGGATTTTATTCATCCCAATGTTGAGGGTCATAAATTATTAGCCACTCGCGTTGCTACAGAATTAAAACCTCTATTAGCAAAAGCTTCTTGGCCTTCTGCTTTAATGCAGTTTCGCCCAATTAAAAAGTGAGGAATCGCACGCCAAGCTGTGATTAAATAAAATATTTTATCGTTTAGTTAAATTCTGTAACAAATGATTCGGTTTTCTTTTGCTACTTCTGCTTAGTGATTCTGGGCATTTTGTGGGCAATTAAACTTGAGATGGCGAGAAAAAATTTATTCTTTATCTACCCTTCTACTCTAAAATAGAGATTTGGCTTTTAATATGTATGACCCGCATCTATTCCTGAGACTTTGACTATAGGGGTAGGTTCACGGCGGCTTATGTATATAAACCCAAGCCGTAAAGTTAAGCTAGCTGATTTATTATGACTGATCCGATTCGCTTCCTGATGTGCCCTCCTGACCACTACGACGTAGATTATGTAATTAATCCTTGGATGGAGGGCAATATACACAAGTCTTCTCGCGATCGCGCCGTCGAACAATGGCAAAAACTGCACCATGTCCTCAAAGATCATGCTTTAGTAGATTTGGTTCAACCGGAGAAAGGTTGGCCCGATATGGTATTTACCGCTAACGCAGGTTTAGTATTAGGTAAAACTGTCGTTTTGAGTCGTTTTTATCATAAAGAACGCCAAGGGGAAGAACCGCATTTTAAAAAATGGTTTGAAGACCAAGGTTACACAGTTTACGAATTACCAAAAGATTTACCTTTTGAAGGCGCGGGTGATGCTTTACTCGATCGCGAAGGTCGTTGGTTATGGGCGGGTTATGGTTTCCGTTCGGAATTAGATTCTCACCCTTATTTGGCAAAATGGCTAGATATTGAAGTGCTTTCTTTGCGCTTAATTGATGAGCGATTCTATCATTTAGATACTTGCTTTTGTCCGTTAGCTGGTGGTTATTTACTTTACTATCCTCCAGCATTTGATTCTTATTCAAATCGCTTGATTGAAATGCGGGTTGCGCCAGAAAAACGCATTGCGATCGAAGAAGCAGACGCAGTTAATTTTGCTTGTAACGCTGTCAACGTCGATGACGTGGTAGTGATGAATAAAGTAAGTGACAGCTTAAAGCAACGGTTGAAAGAATGTGGTTTTCAAGTAGTAGAAACACCATTAACTGAGTTTTTAAAAGCTGGTGGCGCAGCGAAATGCTTGACCTTGCGCGTTACTGAACCAGTAAGAGTGGAAGTTCACAGTTTAGTATCTGTGGAAAGTCGCACTATTCGCCTGGAAGGTCATTTGCTGGATTCTGGTTTAATTAATCGTGCCTTAGACTTAATTGTAGACAATGGTGGCAGTTTCCAAGTTCTCAATTTCTATTTAGGAGAACAGCGCCAAAGTACTTCTTCTGCTGAGGTCAAAGTCTCTGCTCCCGATCATGAGATTATGGAAGAGATAATGACTCAGTTGATCGATCTGGGTGCATTACCTCCGCCTCAAGAAATTTGTGATGTTAATACGGAAGCTGTAACTATTCCAGGGGTTGCGCCAGATGACTTTTACGTTACGACAATTTACCCAACAGAAGTAAGGGTACATTGTGAATGGGTGAAGGTACAAAATCAGCGGATGGATGGCGCGATCGCAGTAAACTTTACGACCGAAGGGCCTGTTGCTAAATGTAAATTGCTCAGAGATTTAGAAATTGGCGATCATGTAATTGTTGGCGTGGAAGGTATCCGCACTATTCGTAAAACCGAGTCTCGCGAACAAAGAAACACTCAAGAATTTAGCTTTATGGGTTCGGGTGTTTCCAGCGAACGCCGTGTAGAATTAGTTGTGGAACAAATCGCTTGGGAATTGCGGCAAATTCGCGATCAAGGCGGTAAAGTGGTAGTGACAGCAGGGCCAGTGGTGATTCATACTGGTGGTGCGGAACACTTATCCCGGTTGATTCGGGAAGGTTATGTGCAAGCTTTGTTGGGTGGAAATGCGATCGCAGTTCACGACATCGAACAAGCAATGATGGGAACCTCGTTAGGTGTAGATATGAAGCGAGGGGTTGCTGTTCGCGGTGGGCACCGTCACCACCTAAAGGTAATTAACACCATTCGCCGTTACGGAAGTATCGCCAAAGCTGTGGAAAATGGCGTAATTCAAAATGGTGTAATGTACGAATGCGTTCGTAGCAATGTACCTTTCTGTTTAGCTGGTTCGATTCGCGATGATGGCCCGTTACCAGATACCCAAATGGATCTGATTAAGGCACAAGAAGAGTATGCCAGATTGCTGCAAGGTGCCGACATGATTTTAATGCTTTCTTCCATGTTGCACTCGATCGGTGTGGGTAATATGACTCCTGCGGGAGTGAAGATGGTTTGTGTGGATATTAACCCAGCTGTTGTGACTAAGTTAAGCGATCGGGGATCGATCGAATCTGTTGGCGTTGTTACCGATGTCGGTTTATTCCTCAGTTTGTTAACCAAACAATTGGATAAATTAACCAGTCCTTATCAGATCGCTAAGACTAATTAGTTTAGTTCAATCTTTTCAATATTTCAGCTGCCCTAAATTTAACATTTAGGGCAGCTTTTTTATTAAATTTGTCTCTGGTCTACCTCAAAAAATTTAACTTTAATTCGGTGGATGCCAACCAGCTTTAACCCAATTTTGACGCACAATAACAGCTAAATTATTATTTAATCGTAGTGCGGCAATTGTTGCCCTACCACAGGCAGTTAGACCAATAATTTCGGTTCCCTCTGTATTCCAGGTAAAATGTTCTTTCCATTGCTGTTGACGAGGATTAAATAAAGAAACTGTTTCCTCTGATTGCGGATCTACACTTTCAGTTTGTACCCACTTATACTGATTACATAATTCACAAGCTAAACAAAGATTATCTTCTGTATCCGTTCCTCCTTTTGCGAGAGGCTGTATATGATCGATTTGCAACCTACCCATAATATAATCTTGATGGCTAAGGCAATATTCACAGCGATTTCCTGCTCTTTGCCGAACCTTTTGCCGGAGAGTTTCAGATCGAGAACTCATGGTAATAAAGGTGTTTTTAATCCTCGACGAACTGCTTCAGCTAATCCCGCTGATTTTCTTAATTGTCCTATTTGATAAATTGACATTAAAACTAACAGTTCATAACGTTCTGCTTCCGTCAATCCAGCATTTTTTCCCTTTGTTTGGAGTTCTCCAAGACGTTGATTTTGTCTCTCTTCCATTTTTAAGTTAGCTAATTCGATTATTTCTTGATTTGAAAGCTGAGACACTTCTGAATCAAGGTTGATTTCTGAAAGATTACTAAAGGTAGGTAAAATCATTTCTAGCGTATCAGCTAATACTTCTGATATATTTCGTGATGTTGCTTCTCCAAGACGTTGGACAGATGCCACTACACTTTCGGGTAAGTTAATAGTTATTGTGACAGTCATTATGATGGAGTAAGAGATTTTGTATATATTATTATAGTTAGTTTGTTAGGTGTTAACAAGCGATCGGCTTAATTTAAACGCAAAAGTGCCAGTTCATCTATAGTTAAAAAAGTGAAATGAGGAAATGATGATAAGTATTAGGACAGGACTCATCCCAGATCCCCGACTTCTTTAAGAAGTCGGGGATCTGCCAGGTTCTGCGTTGTCCTAATTTACAAATTTTGGGCAGTTTTTTTTATTAGAGATCGCTTGTTATGCTAACATATCACCTGTAAACAGTATAGATTTCCTGGTTAATAAAAACAGTCAAATATATTCTTTGCCAAAAAAGAGGAAATCATGAGCAACATTACTGATTTAAAAGAGCTTTATGAAGTTGATGACATTAAATGGTTGGATACGACCATCAAACTTCTGAAAAATCGTCAATTTGATTCACTCGATTTGGAAAATTTAATTGAGGAATTAGAAGAATTGGGGAAAAGAGAGAGAAATTCTGTAGTCAGTCTTTTAGAGCAGATAATTAGGCATCTATTATTGCTAGAATATGGGACGGCTGAAAAAGAGAATAATTCTGCTCATTGGCAAAGCGAAATCTATAATTTCCGATTACAGCTAAATCGAAAATTAACCACAACCCTTCTGAATTATTTAGAAGATGAATTAGAACAAATCTATCAGGATGCAAAAGGTTATGTGGAATTAAAAACTCAGAACTCGGTTGAATTTCCTTGTCAATGCCCCTACTCACTTGATGAACTACGCGATCAAACTTGGTGGCCTGGATAAATGTACTTTTTGAAAGCAAAATTGCCAGCTCATCTACAGTTAAAAAAGCGAAATTTAGAACTTTTACCAAAACTTTTTTCGTTAGTAGGTTTAATAGTGACAAAATGACACCAAAATAGTTAGACTCAGAGTATAAAAGAGAAAAAAGTCTATGAGTCAACAAAAGCAAAAAGATGTGCGAGTAACAGCCAGGGTATCGGCGAAAGTTAGAGAAACCTTGCAGGAAGCTGCCGAATTATCGGGAGCAAGCTTAAACCAATTCGTCGTGCAAGCAGCTTTAAAGGAAGCACACAAAGTATTAGAAGAACAGAAAACTATTGAGCTATCTAATGCTGATGCCGATCGAATCTTCGAGTTACTGGAGAATCCCCCAAAAGCATCGGATAAACTGAAAGCCGCCTTTGAAAAACACGCTATTTTTTTCCGTGAAAATCATTGAATTACTCACAAAAACACATAATCGAACGAACTTCGATTGTGGAAATGAAGCCCTCAATCGTTACTTGCAACAAACAGCGCGGCAACATCAGCAAAAAGGGATAGCGCGGACATGGGTATTAATTGATAGCGAACAGCCTTCAACTATCATCGGCTATCTGAGTTTAACGCTATGCGAAATTCGCGGCGAAAACTTGCCAGAAAGATGGGTGAAAAAGTATCCCCAGAAAGTGCCAGGAATCAAATTAGCTCGTTTGGCTGTCGATCGAAAGTGGCAAAGAAAGGGAATTGGAGAAATTCTCATGGTAGAGGCAATGAGGAAGGCGTTCGTTGTCGCTGAAACAGCAGGAGGTATAGGATTATTTGTTGATGCTAAAGATGAGAAAGCCAAAAACTACTATTCACGCTATGGATTTGAAAATTTAGAAAATTCAGAGTTAGAAATGTTCCTGCCTCTCAGTACCATTGAATCGCTGATTCAAGGAGGGAAGGAAAATTCATAAAGCTTAAGGATTTTTATTATCTACAATTAGTTTGGGACAAGTAATTTATTCCCAAGAAAATAGCTGCGATCGTTCCTGATACCCGAATTTCACCATTAGTAATTTTAGTCATTACTTTATCAATGGGGATTAACACAACTTCCACATCTTCTGTAACATCAAGGTTTTGTTTCCCGGTTAACTGCACATTTTTCGCCAAAAACAAATGAATTTTATTTGTATCTTTAATCGGGTTATCATACAAAGTTGCTAATTTAACTAACTCCTCTGTAACATAACCCGTTTCTTCTTCCAGTTCTCTTCGCGCCGCCACTTCCGCATCTTCTATTTCTGAGTCAAGTCTTCCTGCGGGAAGTTCTAATAAAATTTCCCCAGTCGCGTGTCGATATTGTCGCACAAAGACAATTTCTTGATTTTCAGTAACGGGGAAAACTAAGGCAATATCTGGACGAACTACGACAAAAAAATCATCAATGATTTCCCCTTTCGGCAATTCTACTTCATCTTGCCGGATTGTTACCCATTTATTATTAAAAACGAGTTTCGATTTAAGGATTTTCCATTTTTTAATCATCGCTCATTTTCCCCAATCTTGTAGGACAGGCATCTTGCCTGTCATTCCCAATTTATCATCCTCAATTACTGCTTAAACCATTCAGTAATTCCCTCTGCTAAAATTGCAGCTAATTTACTTTGTTCTTGAGGATTTGTGACCCATTCAAATTCAAAAGGATTGCTCATAAAACCTAATTCTAGCAATACTGAAGGGGCGGAATGGGGGCGAGTTAATGCGAGGTTATTCCAATATACTCCGTAGGAAGGACGATTTAATTTTTCCACGACATATTTTTGCAAAAATACTGCTAAACTATGGGCTTGGGGATGATACCAAAAAGTTCCCACACCTTTAGTATTAAAAGCGTCGCCATAGTCGGGAAGGGAGTTATAATGAATGGAAATCGCGATCGCAGGTTGTACACTATCAATCATCGCCATCCTTTCTGGCAAAGATACAGTTTTATCATCCTCTCTCGTCATATAAACTGTCGCACCCCTAGCAACTAATTGATCTCGCAATAATCTAGATACACTCAAATTAACATCTTTTTCTAAATAACCATTTGGCCCCGCTGCCCCTGGTTCTGTTCCCCCATGTCCGGGATCTAATAAAATAGTAATACCCGCCAAAGGTTTGCCGTTTTCTCCTTTCATTCCTCCGGTTTCTGAAGGTGTCGCTGAGGAGGTTGTCGGTGAATGTCTTAAGGTTAAAACTAAACTCGTTCCTTCATATTTTAGTTGATAACCCCATTGTTGTCCTGACTTTAAATTGAAGGTATACTGAACTTGATTCGGTGCGACTTGTTGCCAATCTAAACGGGAGATTAATGGGTTATCATCAAGGCGAATAATGTCAGTTTGGGCGGTGGTGTTGTAAAGTGTAAGGGTGAAAGTGCGATCGCCTTGTTGTACACTCACAGGTACAGGAACTTGTAAGGGAAAAATCACCTGTGTTGCACCAGGAATTTGTCGCGCACTCACGCTGCGAATAATCGATTGTGGTGGTATACTTGCTCTGGAAACTTGCACTTCTTCAGCTTTAATCCATCCACCATAATCTAATCTTACCCAGTCACCTTCTCGCCCAGTTATTGTTGCTATTGTGCCTTTTGGTAAAGGTGTCAAACGCGAGTGATCGGTACTTGGCCCAGTACGCGCAACCCCAGCATCTACAATCACTTCAGCTATTTCTAAATCTGCGGGCGTTAAGATCGAAATTCTCCCTTGCCCTACTTGAGATACAGTATTTCCATTGGCGGTCAATTGAAATTCAGGAAAACCCAATTCTCCCGCTTCTGATGCAACCGCGCAACCTTCATATTTACTAATCGGATTTAAGCCCCCCTTATCAAGGGGGGTTGGGGGGATCGGTTGATTTTGATCGGCTAAAACTGCTAAATTAGGAGGCAATTCTACCTTTTTTCCTTGAGGGTATAACCCAATATTTTGATTACCTAGTTTAACTGTAACTGTAGCGTTTGTGGGTGCGATCGCACTAAAACAAATCAACTCCCCTGGTAATCTAGAAATATCTACAGCTGGTGACAAAGAACCTTCAGCAAAAGCTAACCCATTCGGTAAATTTGGTTGTCGAGAAATGCGATTAACTCTGATGCGTCGTTCTTGGTTTTGATAGCGGAAAACAAAGACATTTTCGCCCATGTTTAAAGAAAATCTCGGTGCGAAATGTCCCCCCGGACTCCTTTGAATTGGTTGCCCATTTACTAACACATTGCCTGCGGGTGGCGCAGAACCTAAAAAGAACATTCTATCAGAAGTAGTTTGATATTCAGTCCGCGAAGGGAAAGAAATAACCAGTGATTGTTGTGCCACAGTAATCTCGGTAATTGAGTTAAATGTAGTGAAAGCGAAAGCAATTCCTAAACCAGCTAATTTTAAACTTTTTCCCATTGGTGAATGCCACATCCTTAACGATTTTCCAAAATTCTGGTTGGCAGTCCATCAATACTAGTTTGATTCTTCTCCCGCCAATAGTCAAAAATTCCCTCTTCCCCCTTGTTATCTGTCCATTCTTTCAGGGTTGGTCTTGACTCCTTAAACTCAAAAATTGGCACACCAAAACCGCAAGAAGTTTGCGCTGAATTGATATTTAAGACAATAATTTGCCGTTCTCCCGGCAAAGGATTAAATAAACTATAAAACTTCGACCATTCAGGATCTTTTGGCCCGATTACTTGTCCATTGCCATAAAGTCTTAAAATCAAAGGTTTTTCGGCAAAACTGCAAAACATAATCGTCATTCGCCCATTTTCATATAAATGCGCTGCTGTTTCATTGCCACTACCAGTTAAATCTAAATATGCCACAGTTTTCCGATCGATACAGCGAAAAGTATCGATACCTTTGGGAGATAAATTAATTCGACCAGAAAAAGGCGCAGTAGCAGTGAAAAATACCTTTTGTTCCGCAATGAATTGGCGTAAATAATCATCCAACTGGGTGTAAAATTTAGCCATAAAAAACCTCCACAGAGAACCAGAGAAAAATTAGCTAGAATTAACAGAATAAATCTTTGACAAAAATGCTATCCTGTGTAAGGGGTTGTAGACCATAATCGCAAAGGTTGAGATTGTGGCACAATTAACCGGGTAGGTTGGAAGAACGCTCTCATTTAAGCATTGTATGGCTAAGTTTGTCTTTGTAACAGGCGGTGTAGTTTCTAGTATTGGCAAGGGAATTGTAGCAGCTAGCTTAGGTCGGTTGCTCAAGTCGCGGGATTATTCAGTCTCCATCCTGAAACTAGACCCATATATTAACGTCGATCCGGGAACAATGAGCCCCTTTCAACATGGGGAAGTTTTTGTCACCGAAGATGGCGCGGAAACAGATTTAGATTTAGGGCACTATGAACGCTTCACAGACACTTCAATGTCGCGCCTTAATAGTGTTACTACTGGATCAATATATCAGGCGGTAATTAATAAAGAACGGCGCGGCGATTATATGGGGGGAACAGTACAAGTAATTCCCCATATTACTAACGAAATAAAAGAACGGATTCGTCGAGTTGCTAAAAATACTAACCCGGATGTAGTAATCACTGAAATTGGTGGTACGGTTGGGGATATTGAATCATTGCCATTTTTAGAAGCGATTCGCCAACTTCGTAAAGATGTGGGACGGCAAAATGTGCTGTATATGCACGTTACCTTAGTACCTTGGATTGCTTCTGCTGGGGAAATGAAAACCAAACCGACACAACATTCGGTGAAAGAATTGCGATCGATCGGGATACAACCAGATATTTTAGTATGTCGGAGCGATCGCCCAATTCCCAGCAGTCTCAAACATAAACTTTCTGAATTTTGCGACGTACCAGAACAATGCGTCATCGCTTCCATCGATGCGAAAAGTATTTACGAAGTACCACTACTTTTAGAACGGGAAGGATTAGCGCAACAAGCATTAGAATTATTGCAATTAGAACAGCGCCAACCTGATTTAAGTAATTGGCAAACTTTAGTCGATCGCCTCTACAGTCCCAAAAATAGCATTGAAATTGCCATTGTTGGTAAATACGTTCGGTTAAGTGATGCTTACTTATCAATGGTAGAAGCATTGCGTCATGCTGCGATCGAACTTTCCCTCGACCTCAATTTAAAATGGGTAAACTCAGAAGATATTGAAACCGATAGTGCGGAAAAATATTTGCAAAATGTAGATGGCGTAGTCGTCCCCGGAGGATTTGGCAGTCGCGGTGTAGATGGTAAAATCGCCGCCGTAGAATACGCTCGGAATCATCAAATTCCCTTCTTAGGTTTATGCTTAGGAATGCAATGTTCCGTCATGGAATGGGCACGCAATGTAGCAGGATTAAAAGATGCCAATAGCGCCGAATTCGATCCTAATACTGCTAATCCAGTGATTAACCTTTTGCCCGAACAACATGATGTAGTAGACTTGGGCGGAACGATGAGATTAGGGCTTTATCCTTGTCGATTAGCACCTAATACTTTGGCTAAAAGTTTGTATCAAAAAGAAGTAGTTTACGAACGCCATCGCCACAGGTACGAATTTAACAACGCTTATCGCAACCTGTTTTTAGAAAATGGTTACGCTATCAGCGGAACTTCACCCGATGGACGGTTAGTAGAAATTATCGAACTTCCCAGTCACCCCTTCTTTATTGCTACCCAATTCCACCCAGAATTTCAATCTCGTCCCAGCACACCTCACCCCTTATTTAAAGGGTTTATTCAAGCAGCTTTCAAAGTTAAATCAGGAGAAAGTGCAACTGCTACAACCAGTCAAAAACTGATTATTGCACCCGGAATAAATGCTGCCGAACAAGTGATAATTGCTGATGCTGATAGAGATCCCATTTTGAATGCTACAAGCGAAGTTAAATAATAAACAATTCAAAATGGACAATTTCACCGAAGAAAGGCAGAAGTTTTCCAGGGAAGATCGGGGGAAAGGTGAAAGAGAAAAGAATTTTTTAGCCTTTCCTCAAAATTTATCAGTAATATCAATCAAAAATCAAAAATCTAAATTAGCTGAATTCCTTTATACTCAGGAAAACAAAATTATACGGCTTTATTTAAAAGCGAGTGAATAGAGGAAATAGCGATCGCGAGGAAGAATCTCTGTGGCATATTGGATTAAATTTAGTTACGACAGGAAACAATATATAGTAGACCTAGACCGCGTTAGTGGTTTCGCTTATGAACCAAACGCCAGGATCACCTTTTGGCTACCAGATAGCGCCTATCCCATTGTAGTCAGCCCCCAAGCGCACCCAGAAATACATAAAAGCTTGCTGACTTACATTCAGCACGTCACTGAAATAGCTTTCGAGTTGTATTGGGTAAAAATTGACTATGAAAATAAACAGTATTTAATCAATCTGAAAAAGATTGGTGCTTTTTCCGCCGAACCAAATGGCAGAATTACTTTTTGGTTGCCTGAAGGATCTTTACCAATTATAATTCACCCCAATAACAACTCAGAAACATACGCAAAAGTCCAAAACTATATCAAACAATCAACAGGTCTATCTTTACCTTAATAATTAGAGAAAAGTTTGTTGTGAGGACTAAAGTCCTGCTGTCAGCAAAAAGGACTAAAGTTCTCACAACTAACCTTTACTATCAGGACTTACGCAACTGGCACAATTAGTAGGGTGCGTCAGAACCTAAAAGCCTGATGTTGTCGATCAGATTTATGGTCTGACGCACCCTACAATCAGGGTTCAATTGTGACACTTGGGTAAGTCCTAACTATTTAACATTTGCCATGCTAACTTTGCTGCACCTACCATTCCCGCTTGGTTGCCTAATTCTGCTAATAAAAGTTGCAAACCTGTGCGAGAAATAGGTAAAACTCGTTGTTCAATTTCTGCTAAAGCTGCGGGAAAGAAAAACTTAGCACTAGCGCTAATTCCCCCACCAATAACAATTGCTTCCGGCGTGAGAACATAAATTAAACTTGCTAAACCTATACCTAAATTTTTCCCGTAACTTTGCCAAAATTCTAAAGCTTTATAATCACCTTTTTGGGCTAATTCTCCTAATTCTTTTGGTTCTAAACCTGTAAGACGGCGAATTGCTTGTATTGAGACATATTGTTCCAAAGAACCATGATTTCCACTATTACATTTTGGCCCTTCTGGATGCAAACAAATTAAGCCTAATTCCCCGGCTGCGCCTTGATGTCCTGTAAATAGTTTGCCATCTAAAATAATTGCGCCTCCAACTCCAGTGCCCAAAGTTAGTAATATTAAATTGCGAAAATTTCGTCCTGCACCTAACCAAGCTTCCCCCAAAGCAGCGCAATTAGCATCATTAGCAATAATGGTAGGTAAACCTATTTTTGCTTCCAATAATTCAGCTAAAGGGATATCGTTCCATCCTACTAAGTTAATCGCAATTTTAGCAATTTTTCCGGCTGCATCAGTTGGCCCAGGAGTACCGACACCGATCGCTTTTACTGCCGCAGTTCTCAAAGTATTTATTGCTGCTACCAATGCTTGAATAACTGCTTCTGGTGTTGCAGGTTGCGGTGTCGGTGTTGTTAAAGATTCCTCGCATTTACCATCTTCCGAAAACCGACCTAATTTAATGGCGGTTCCTCCCAAGTCTATGCCAATTACTTCTGCTGCCATCTTGCGATTTTAGATTTTAATTTTTCGATTTGATTTTACTCTTGTCTTCTAGATTTAGGATTGAAAAATTCGCTCAATCCTTCACCTAATAAGGATAATCCTACTACTAATAAGGTTAAGGCTAAACCTGGAAAAAGGGCAGTCCACCAAATACCTGTGGGTAATGCTTCTAAGGCTAATTTTAAATCATGTCCCCATTCTGGTACTTCGTCGGGAAGTCCTAATCCCAAAAATCCCAAACCTCCAAGTATGAGAATAGCATCGGCGGCGTTGAGAGTAAATAATACCGGAACGTTTTGAATTACATTTAAAAATAAGTAGCGAGAAAGCACTGTCCAAGTGTCTGCACCCATTGCTTGCGCTGCTTCAATAAATAGTTCGTTTTTGACGCTAACTGTGTGGTTTCTCACAACTCGGTAATATTGAGGAATGTAGGATATACTAAGTGCGATCGCCGCATTCACAACCCCTTTACCCACCACAAAAGCTAAAGTTACTGACAATAATAACCCCGGCAAAGTGTAAATGCTATCCATCAAAAATAGCAATATTCTGTCTAATCTTCCTGCTAAATATCCACTAACTAAACCTAAAGGTACACCGATCGACAAACTTAATACTGTGGCAAGAATTACTACTTGTAATGCTGCTTGACTACCAAACAAACTCCGGGAAAAAACATCGTAACCTTGGTTAGTTGTACCAAACCAATGTTGCCAAGAAGGGGGTTCGTTAATCGGATTTTTTAATGATTGAGTCGGATCTTGTAACCATCCCCAAGATTGAAATGTTGGGGCTAAAATGGCAATTAAGACGAAGCATAAGGTTATGATAAACCCGATCGCCATTAATTGCATCGAAAGATTCGCACTTCGGGAAAATCGTAAAAATTGGGGAAACTGAACTTTTGTCGGAGTCATTGCACCAGCGAGAATTTACTTAAACTAAATCATACTCCCAAACAGGTAAATCTGTCATTCCTGCTTCCGCAATTGCTTGACTATTTTCCCTATTCATGGTTATTTTACTGTTAATTTGCTGACGCAGCGTTGACCATTCTGCTTTACTTAATTGACCAACAAAAGTAATTTCCGGTTGCTGAGAAATATCTAAATCGTCTTCGTATAAAATCTCCATTACTGTGCCGGAAATAGTCATTTCTGCTGATTCTTGGTGGCGATCGTCAGTTACAATTAAGAGAGTTATCTGCTCTCTTTCTGGATGAGTTAAAATACCTCTCATTATGCTTTTTATTTCTGGCAACAATAACTCTTCCGGTTGACTCCAATCTGGGAATAAAATAAAATTTAATTTTCGCAAATTTAGTTCTTCTTTGACAGAAGGTTGGTGCAAACGAGACAGCATTTTTTCTGCTGCTAGCAACCTTGGTACTAATTTTAAAGTAGTGCGTGCCGCTTTTTGGGCTAACATTACATCACCCATTTTTTCTGCTGTTTCTGCTAAAAACCATACACCACGCCAAGCATCATACTCAATTGTATTTTCTTTGCGAAACCATACACCAGTATCGTCAATTGCCCTGAGAGAAAAAGTCATCCTTTTAGCGCGTTCAATTTCATGAATCGCTTTTCTACATCCTTCCCAAAAACCATAATCATCGATTTGAATAATTCCATCATCGACAACGCGATCGAACAAATTATTAAATATATCCATTGTTGATTGATACCAATCCCCATCAGCGTGCAGCAAAGCAATATCACCTATTTCTGATTTATATTGCGGCAAAGTATCAGAAAATAACCCCTGTACGGGAACAACAATATCTCTCACATCTAAAGATTTACAAACAGCATCTAAACCATCAACTATGGAAGCTTTTAAAGTACCAGAACCTAAACCAGTATCATTTGCAGGTATGCCATCATGTTGATCCGCCTCAGTAGGATCGGGCATTCCAGCAAAAGTATCAAATACATATAAAATTCGCGGACGTAAACTATATTTTTTGATGACAAAAGCTAACATCGCTGCTGTTCCACCACGCCAAGTTCCGCACTCTACGAAATTGCCTGGGATATCATCTAAACAAATTTGTTTTGCTAAGTTATAAAGAGAAAATAATCGCGCTTGACTCAGCATTGTATAGGAACGAACGGCTGCAATAAGTTTTAAAAATTCATCATTACTGCTATAACTACTTGGCAAATTACTTGATTGAGTTGCTACTAAATAATGTTTTAGGCTGGTTTCTAAATCTCCTTTTTGCCAATGAATTAAACTCAGGTATTTGTTACCCATCCAAGAAAGAGGATTTAATTGAACTGCTTTAGTAAATTCTGGCAAAGCTTCATCTAAATTTCCCGCAATAAAACTTGCTTTTCCTTTCTGCAAACTTTCAACTACTTCTTTACTATCAAATTCAGGAAAATTAAAACTAATATCTAGTGGCCGATTTTCTACTAAATTAATTGATTCAATTGCCGCTAAATCTTTATGGAATTCTTTCCCTTTGGTGTCGATACCGCTAACAGGATATTGCTGCAAATGTAATGGTAAATTCCATTCTATATTGGGGTCGGGATAATGAATAAAAGGTTCAACATTTCCGCGCCATGCTACTCCCATAATTTGCATTGTTTGATAAATCATGGTGTTCCATCCCCTTTGTTTGAGGTAATCTAAACCTTGAGTTACATCAGGGGAAGTTAAATCGTGAAACAAAATTATTGCGTCTGATTCGGCAAATTGTTCGCAGACGATCGCATCTAGCAAAGGTGCAGGAGTTTCATGATCTCCATCGATAAAAATTAACGACCATTTCCTTGGCGACTGATTAACTAATTCCTCTACCGCCAGAGGACTAAAACCTTTAATTAGTTTAACCGAATCAATAACTTTCGCAGCTGTAAGTGAGCTAACTACACTTTCATATATTTCCGAATTCATTAATATAGGATCTATGATATCTAATGTAACTCCTGCCAAAGCTAAATGACAGGCTGACCAACCTAACCAACAGCCAATTTCTAAAGCTTTTTTACCTTTAAATTTAAGGGCTGTATTATAAAGTATATGCCCTTCATCACGAGTCACAAATCCGACAGTTGCATAGCGTTTATCTACATACCAATTATGGGCAATTTCTCGTCTCAAATAAAGCCAATTACACTTATCTCTATCCCCGATAATCATATTAGGAAAACAATCATCAGGAAGGACTATTTCGCACCCTGGAGAAACGTAATCCCCAACAGGTAAAGAGTCAAAATTATTTGCTTGTTCATTTTCTAGCATTTTTTCTTTAATCTTAATAGTTGAATTTTCGGTAAGCAGTGATTTATTAGGATAGCGCAGGCTCAGTTCCACTAAATTTTGCTCAGTGGTTACTAACTCTACCCATTCATATTTTTCATTAGTTAGATGCAAAATTCCGATCGCTGTATGCGGCAAATAAGGCTCTACTAAAAAAGATTTTTCTTCATCCCAAGCAGGTGCAGCCGAGTGACAAGTCCAGTTACACCAAGCCGGAAGTAATTCAGTTTGTTCAAATAATCCATAGTTATAAACAGCTAAATTAAGAGCAAATTGATCCGTCATTAGTGACACAGATTGCTGTAGTCCTTGTTGCAAACATTGTGCCCAAACTTCCCAATGAGGAGCATCTTTATGTAGCGCAAAAACCCCAGCATTTAATAAAGGATAACTATAGAATTTCTTAGCAACTTCCTCGCCAAAAGTTTCTTCATATCGACGGTAAATCCATTGCCACCAGTATTCCGTTAAACCCCCGTACTGGATATGACTACTGCGATCGATTTCGGGAACAATTGCTAATTTCTGTTTCTTCGCACCTTTAATTAATAAATCCACCGCTTGCCAATCTTGTACCCAAGCATCAGCATCAATCCAAAAATAGACTTCAAAATTAGGAAAGTAGCGGCGCAAAAAAGGACGTGCTAACAGTCCTTTAAAATGTTCTGGTGCTTCATTTTTCCCCGGAAAATCAAACTCCCAATTTGGACGCTCAATTAAATTTACCTGCTTTTCTAACCACTGAACTTGCTCTGGCGTGCATCCCAAATCAAAAAATCCAATGTTAGCATTTTTACCCTCTGGTTTCTGCCGAATCGACAGAATTGTTCCTTGAACTAGATCGAAGTATTTAGCATCAGCCGCAGTAATAAATAAGATATCCATAGAAATTTCCCCTTTGTTTAAAGCTTCTGGTTAAAATTTGGGGCTTCGACTTAGCCAAGTTGGGTAAATTAGTTTTATTATAACTGTCAGATATGTTTGCTTTTGCTCAATAATGTTTGAGTTTGCCAAATATATAAATTCATTAAGAATCTACTGAGTAATGGATATTACTAAAATCGCACAACAAGCGACTGAATATTTGAATCAAGGGGAGTACGATCGAGCGATCGCACTCTACGAGCAATGTATTCAGGCGAATCCAGCTTTAACTTCTAACTATTGGTATCTTGGACTTGCTTGGTTGTTACAAGGAGAAGAATCAGAAGCACAAGCAATCTGGCTATCAGTAATGACGGAAACGCCAGAAGAAATGGATAACTTAATAGTAGAATTGCTGGAGATTTTAACAACAAAAGCTAAAGAATTTCTTGACTCGCGAAAACTGCAATTAGCAGAAAAAATTTCCTGGGAAATTTTAGAATTAGATGCCACTCAAACTGAAGCTTATTATAATTTGGGAAATGCCTTAGCCCAGCAGGGAAATTTTGAGCGAGCAATGGAATGTTGGCAACAGTCAATAGAACTTCAACCTGATTTAGTTGATGCTTATAAAAATCAGGCAAGTGTGTGGCAAAAGTTAGAGAATTTTCCTGATGCGATCGCCAATTACTTAAAAGTCTTAGAGCTTCAACCAGATTATCAAACAGCTTATGATTTAGGATTATGTTTTTCTCAAATAGGTAGCTTCGATGACGCGATCGCCTGTTTCCAAACAGCAATAGAAATTAAACCAGATTATACCCCTGCGTACAGCGATTTAGGATATCTTTTATTGCGGCAAAACCAACTTGAACAAGCCATTTTCTTCTTTACTCAAGCTATTCAACTAAATCCAAATTTAGCTCAATCCTACTATCATTGGCAAGAAATTCTAAATCAACAGGAAAAATCCAGCGAAAATATTGATGTTAATGCTTGCTTATTAAAAGCTTTACATCTGCAAGGGAATAGTTTGGAAACCTATTTTTATTTAGGAAAGATACTAGGTAGATCTAAAAATTTACCTGTAGCATTTGCCCTTTACCAGAAAGCATCTGAACTGAAAACTGACTCATCAGAAATTTACTTGCAAATGGGAAAAGTCTTGGCAGAGATAGGAGAATTGGAAAGTGCGATCGCCAACTATCAAAAAGCCATCAATCTAGCACCCTCCCAAGATAGAATTTATCTAAATTTAGGAATAGCTCTAGCTAAAAAAGGTGATTTATTAGCAGCGATCGCAATTTACAATCAAGCATTAGAAATCAACCCAGAAAATCCCGAAACTTATTTTTATTTGGGTTGTGCATTATCAAATATCGGTCAGGTGAATGAAGCGATCGCCAACTTCCATAAAAGCCTAGAACTTCAGCCAGAATCTAGCCAAACTTACTGGAATTTAGGAATTACTCTAGCTCAACAAAATCAGCCCGAAAAAGCACTTGCCTGTTTCCAAAAAGTCATGCAAATTAAGCCAGATATGGCTCAATCAATTTATGATTTAACCCTCGATTTGTCTCGGCAAGGTTTGCTGAATCAAAAAGCTCAATATTTTCAAGAATTGTTGCCAGTAGAAACACCCCTAACTTTTTCTGAAACAACCTTATATTGGGCTACTAGTCAAAGTTTAGAAAATACTAATTACTTCCCGATTTATCCCCAAAATACAATTGATTTAACTCCCCCTCTTACCCCAGATGAAAATATACATTTTAGTTTTAGATTTGGCAATAAAATTGAATTACCAGCTAGCTTTGTGGCGATCGTACCAAATGGACATTTCTGGTTAAATCAAGCCCAAGATAAAAGCGCCGTCATCACCTCAGACAATCAACTATTAGGCGATATTTCCCCAGAATTTCCAGTTTTAAGTCCCGGACATCCAGATAATCATCCTAGCAAACATTCAATTTTTTCCTTAAGTAAATTACCACCTATTGAAAAGCTAAATGGAACCATAGCAATTTTAGCCGGACTGTTAAATGATACATATTTTCATTGGATGTTTGATATTATCCCCCGCATCGAATTACTGCATCGTAGTAATATAGAAATCGCGGAAATAGAAAAATTTTTAGTTAGTAGCCATCTTCCTTTTCAGAAAGAAACCCTGAACCTATTAGGAATTCCCGAAACAAAAATCCTCCAAACTCATAAATATCCTCATATCCAAGCAACTAAATTAGTAATACCATCCTTTCCTAGTACTATAGCCTGGATGCCCCAATGGGTTTGTGATTTTCTCAGAACTCAATTTTTGCAACAACCAGCTATTGCCAAAGCCGAAAAAATAGAACGCCTTTATATTAGTCGCAAATCCACAGCCAATCGGAGAATTATTAACGAAGATGAGATTATTGACTTATTGAAAAAGTTTGGGTTTCAAAGTATCGTTTTAGAATCAATGTCTGTAATTGAACAAGCAGCATTGTTAACTAATGCTAAAGTAGTAATAGCTCCTCACGGCGGCGGACTAACTAACATTGTCTTCTGCCAACCTGGAACAAAAGTGATAGAAATTTTTTCACCTAATTATGTGTATCCTTGTTACTGGCTAGTTAGCAATGCGATCGCTCTCGAATATTACTATTTATTAGGTGAAAATCCCGAAGGATTTTATCTACATAAACTTCTATATCCCAACGCTAGAATCGAGGATATTTTCGTCAATCCCAACCAACTTTTAAACATTTTAAATTTCGCAGGCATAACTTAGAAAAATCAATGGAAACTACAAGTATGACTGACTTACGGCTGAATTTAGGTTGTGGTGAAAGACACTTTGAGGGTTATATCAACGTAGATAAATACGGTAATCCCGATGTCAAACACGACTTAGAAACTTTTCCTTGGCCTTGGAAAGATAATTCAGTAATTGAAATCCTGCTAATTCATGTTTTGGAACATTTAGGGCAAGATAGCAAAATATATTTGAATATCATTAAAGAAATGTATCGCATCTGTCAACCAGGAGCAAAAATTAGGATTGTTGTACCTCATCATCGTCACGATTTCTTTTTTGATGACCCTACTCATGTGCGTGTAGTAACTCCTATGGGGTTATCACTTTTTTCCCAAAGATTAAATAGAAAATGGATAGAAGAAAAAGCTGCCAATTCTCCTCTTGGACTTTATTTAAATGTTGATTTTGAGGTAATTGAAACTTATTATACACCCAGTTCTCATTGGTTCACTCTCCATCCAGAATCAGAGGTTGATGTCGGATTTTTACTGTCAGAAAGCACCTATTACAATAATTTGATAGAGCAAATTGAAATGGTTTTAGAAGTTATAAAATAAGACTATTACTTAACGCAAGTTGCTAGTTATATTCCGTAGGGTGCGTCAGAATCAGAGAATTCTTGCGATTTACCAGGCATTGTGGTGTCTGACGCACCCTACAAATCACTTAGTAGCTTTAGCATTGGTTACTTGATGCTAATTCTTGCAAAGATCGGGCCAACCTTTCGATTAATTCTTGCCAATCTCCCGATCGATCTTGACGGAATAAACGCATAGTTGGATACCAAGGGCTATCCTCTCGCTCAGTCATCCATCGCCAGTCGGCATTGTAACATAAAAGCACCCATACTGGCTTACCCAATGCACCAGCTAAATGGGCAACAGAGGTGTCTACAGTGATGACTAAATCCAGTTGCGATATCACCGCCGAAGTATCAGCGAAATCATGAATTTTACTGTTTAAATCTAACAAGTTTGCCGGACAATCAATTTCGCTAATCTCTGCTGATTTTGCACCTTTTTGTAAACTGTAAAAAGTAATATTTTTCAGGTTAAATAGTGGTAAAAAATTGTGCAACGAAGTGGATCTTTGCCGATCGCTTAAATGTTCAGGATTACCCGCCCAGACTAACCCAACTTTTAGACAATTATCCAGGGGTGTTTCCAGTTTTAAACTCCTCGATTCCAAAGGCTTTAAATAGGGAGTTTCTGCGGGGATTGTTTCTAAAGTTGTGCCAAAAACTCTCGGTAAACTGAGAAAGGGAATATAAACATCAAATTCCGGCAACTTTTCGCCTATAGCTACTACCTTTTCTATATCTGCAACACTTTTTAATAACCTGACAAGTGGCGGGTGACATTCAACTACTACACAACCTCCAAGCTTTACCAATAAAGGTACATAGCGGATAAATTGAATCAAATCTCCCATGCCCTGTTCCGCTTGCAGTAAAATAGTTTTACCTGCTAAACTTGCGCCATCCCAAATAGGTTTTGATAAAGTACGTGATTTGTTTTCCTTTCGTCGCCAACGCCATTCGTATTCAATAAAACCGCGTTTATAATCTGCTAATCTGAGCAAAATTAATGAACGAGTCCAGTAAGCATCTGCATAATTTGGATCTATTTCAATAGCCCGATCGCAACAGGCTAATGCTTTTTCGTACAGACGTTGTTCCTGATAAAATGTAGCTAGATTGTAATGAGATTCCGCATTATTTGGCTCTAAAATTAAACCTTGTTCAAAACAAGCAAGTGCTGCGGCTAAATTGCCTTGACTATTAAAAGCAGTTCCCAAATTATTATAAGTTAAAGCATTGTTACCATCTAAAGAAAGTGATTTTTGGTAACAATCGATCGCTTCCGCAAATTTACCCTGTCTCTGCAAAGCATTACCCAAATTGTTCCAAACTATCGGATCGTTAGTATTAAAATTAAGAAACTGTTGATAACAAGCGATCGCTTCTTCTAACTTATCCAGCTGATGAAAAGCGATCGCCAAATGATAATAACTTATCGCCTCATTTGGTTCTAATTCAATCCCTTGTTGGTAATAGGCGATCGCCTCCTCCAACTTCCCTTGATTCAATGCAGCATTACCTAAATTTTTATAAGCAATAGCACGATCGGGTACTTGTTCAATAATCTGTAAATAAATTCTTTCTGCTTGCTTAAACTTCCCAGCTTCTAAACATTTAATTCCCTCAATTTCTAAGATTTCAATTAACTCCCTTGTTCCCGCTTCCATCTCTGCGGAATCTCCAGCTACCATCCCGGAAAACCAACAAGCTTGCGCCTCCTCTTCTCTTCCTTGTAAAAGCAAACTCAATCCCAACATCCAATAATTAAACAAAACACTAGGATCGGCAGCGATACATTCCTCGTAGAGAGCGATCGCCCGATCGTACTCATCTTGAACTAAAAACTCCGCCGCTTGTTGTGCCAAATCCATCATTTTTATAAATTAATTTCTTTACTTAGATCTGACCATTCCCTACCATAATATTAAATCGAAAAAAGAATCCCATAAATCGGAGATTCCCCTCCCCCAGAGAGACTTAAACTCAGATCTTGCACTCAAAGGAGGTAGAACCTCCCAGATCCCAATACTGCTCGGGTTTTGGGTAGGGGCGAAGCATTCGGGCGACAATTTATGACTTAAACCCTAGATTTTCTGCTCCGTTTGCTTCGCCCCTACAGACCACAAATTTGCTTAACCGAGCACTATTGTCCCAGATCCTCCTTCCCAGGTTCAACCAGGGAACGAAAAATTGAGGCTCTGCCTCTAGGTGCAAGATCTGAGTTAAAACAGAGTCTTGTTCCCCCCTTACCACGGGGGTTTTGGGGGGATAAAGCGTCTGTAGCAAATCAAAAACTTTTAGAGATAACTTTCAATTAACTCACGATATTGACTTTTTGGCTTAACACCCTTGAGTTCCGTCAACAACTCCTTATTCTTGAAAAACTGAATCGTCGGAGTTCCTGTCACTCCAGCATTTTCCGCAATTTCTGGATCTTTCTCAATATCCACTTCAATGAAGTGAATTTTACCCTCAAACTCATCCACCACTTTATTAAGAATTGGCTTCAAAGTATGACAAGGGCCACAATGAGGAGAAACGTACTTAACTACCAACAAGCGATCGCTATCGTGGAACAACTTCCGCAACGCATAACCACCCTCATGGCGAGTATCATCAATACTAAACTCAGCCGCTAAAACCTCTTTGCTTTCCTTCACTTCATCAGGACTATCCGCCTTTTCCGCATCAGGTGTTTTGTGGAATTCCTGAATTAAACTATTAGCTGAAAGCCATCTTTCTGCCAACATCGCCGCCATACAACCAGTACCAGCAGCCGTGATCGCTTGGCGAAACTCGTGATCCTGCACATCACCCGCAGCAAACACGCCTTCCACACTAGTTTCTACCGAACCATGCTTAGTGGCAATGTAACCCACATCATCAAGTTCTAATTGTCCCTTAAATAAAGAAGTGTTGGGAGTGTGACCGATCGCATAAAACAAACCCTTCACCTCTAGAATGCTTTCTTCCTCAGTCTGGGTATTGCGGACTTTGATCCCAGTCATGCGATCGCCCTCACCCACCACATCCACAGGCAGAGTATTCCAATGTACCGTAATTTTTGGGTTACTCAAGGCCCGATCCTGCATCGTCTTAGAAGCACGCATCTTCTCACTTCGCACCAACAAATGCACGCGAGAACCATACTTAGTCAAATAAACCGCCTCTTCCAACGCCGAATCACCACCACCAACTACCGCCAACTCAGCGCCGTGAAAAATCGGAGTCGCGCCATCACAAATCGCACAAGCCGAAATCCCCCGACTCCAATACTGGTGCTCGCTAGGTAAACCTAACCGTCTCGCCGTCGCGCCTGTAGCAATTATAATACTGTGAGTTCTAACTTCCCTTTCCTCAGAACGAACCACAAACGGACGTTGACTTAAATCCACAAAAGTCACATCTTCCGTGAACAACTCTGCGCCCCAACGTTCCGCCTGCGCCTTCATCCGATCCATTAATTGTGGCCCAGTAATCCCTTCAGGAAAACCCGGAAAATTTTCCACCTCCGTCGTCGTCATCAGCTGTCCACCAGGCAACCCCCCAGCTTGGAAACCTTCAAATACAAACGGTTTTAAATTAGCCCGCGCCGCATAAATCGCCGCTGTATATCCCGCAGGCCCAGAACCAATAATTACCACATTCTCTACATTCGAGTTTGCCATATTTAATTAAACTCATAACGACTACGTTTAATATAGCATAAAGTTTTCCTTGGACTAAAGTTTCAACAGGTAGGAAGGTGGGGAAGTAAGACTCAGATCTTGCACTCAAAGGAGGTAGAACCTCCTGTGTCCTCGTTCCCCGGTTCAACCGGGGAACGAAAAATGGAGGCGGGAGCTCAGGAGTGCAAGATCTCAGTAAGAGGTCTAATTGTAATTTTGAGCAAAAAAAGGGGAATACTTAAGGGAGAGCGCCAGTAGTTATTAGTTCTTTTTAAATAGCTAAGTAATAACTAATAACTCCCAAAAAATTCAAAATATCCCAAAATTACAATGGAAAAACAAGTATCTGAGATCGAAAAAATTCGCCAACAATTTGATGCTGCCCCTTATCCAAGAATTCCCTTGGATCAATACCCAACCGACATGAAATATCTGACTCTCTATAACATGGTTACAGCTTACTACCTAAGATACCAAAAAGTTGTAGAGACAGAAGGAAAGCTAATATTAGACGCAGGTTGCGGTAGTGGTTTCAAATCCCTAGCCTTAGCAGTAGCTAATCCGGGTGCCAGAATTGTGGGAGTTGACCTATCCGAACAATCTGCTAACCTCTCAAGAGAACGTTTAAAATATCACGGGTTTTCTAATGTAGAATTCCATGCCCTTTCTATCTACGATTTACCAAAACTGGGAATGGAATTTGACTACATACACTGCGACGAAACTTTGTACCTCTTGCCCGATATACTGGCGGGACTCAAAGCAATGAAAGCAGTGCTTAAACCAGAGGGAATTATCCGCACCAACCTACATAGCCGGAATCAGCGCCGCCAGTTTTTCACCGCCCAGAAACTATTCAAAATGTTGGGATTTATGGAAGAGACTCCTGGCCCACTAGAGATGGAACAGGCTAGAGAAACCATGAAGTCATTGAAAGACGGGGTAACTCTCAAAGCCAATACCTGGAGACCCGAAATGGAAAATAACGACGAATGGTTCTGTGCAAACTACTTACTCCAAGGCGATCGCGGCTATACCATCCCTGAAACCTTTGAAGCATTGAGAAACACTGACTTAGAGTTTATCAGTATGGTGCATCGGCAGAAGTGGGATTTACTAGATCTGTTCCAAGATCCGAATAATTTGCCCACTGCACTAGGAATTACCCTCCCAGAACTTTCGCTAGAAGAACAGCTACATCTATATGAAATCCTCCATCCTATACATCGCTTAATTGATTTTTGGTGCGGTCATCCTAATGTCTCTACCCCTCGCCAACCTGTAATGGAGTGGACTGACTCAGACTGGGAGAAAGCCTTAGTACATCTGCACCCCAGCCTGAAAGTACCACCAGTCAAACAAGAAATGCTTAACTGCATTAGCAAGGTCAAAATGCTTGAACTTGCTAACTACCTGCCCTTTATCAAAGAAACTACACTTTTAATGGACAGCACCGTAGTAGCGTGCATCTTACCTTTGTTTGACCAGCCACAATCTTTAAAATCGCTGGTACAGCGTTGGCTGCAAATAAGACCCCTAGACCCCATAACCTTACAACCAAGCGATCCCAACCAAGCCTCTATGCTCCTCAAACAAATGTTCACTACCTTAGAAGAAATTGGCTTAATTCTTCTGGAACCTCAATCTGCAAAGGATTGAGCCTAATCCAAAAAAAATTTTCCCACAGGTGATATGAAAGTGAATTGATGTGGGTAAGTTCTATATATAAGGGAGAAAACAAAACCCACCTAGAGCCGAAGGAGAAACTTCTCATGAATACTACATTCAAAACCAAATTCTTATTACACATTAACCAAAAGAAACAAGCATCTGGCGAACAAGGTTTCACTCTAATTGAACTGTTGGTAGTTATCATCATTATCGGTATTCTTGCTGCTATTGCGTTGCCATCTTTCCTCAACCAAGCAAACAAAGGCAGACAAGCAGAAGGTAAGCAATATGTAAGTTCAATTAACAAAGGTCAACAAGCTTACTACACAGAAAATGGTCAGTTTGTTACTGGTAGTGATGCAGCTGCTTGGAGTGCGTTAGGCGTTGGTATTAAAACTCAAACCGCTAACTACAAATACGAAATCAAAAACGAACCGCAAAACGGTGTCAGCGTTCATGCTACCAAAGTTCCTATTGCTTTGAGATCTTATTCTGGAACAGTAGGTTTGATCGGTGGACAGAACCAAGACAAAACCTCTTTGGCAATTGTGTGTGAAACTAAGACCGCTGCTGATGCCCCTGCGAGCGGAGCAGTGGGCGCGGATGCTGTCACTTGTACTGGAAACACGAACCCTATCTAGTGTAGTCATTTGGTTTACTTGAATAAACTAACATTTTCCCAAGTGGGTAGTAGAAACTCTAGGCTACTCACTTGGCTTTTACTTTTGAGCTACTTTTATTAATATGGCTTTTTCTAATCTCGGTAATTGGCAGCAGCAAGCGCATCAATTATTACTTCAAGGTAATTATATTCAGGCTGCTAGCTTATACGAACAGGCAATAATAGCCCAACCGGATAATATTTCCCATTATTGGTATTTGGGATTAATGTTACTTTTGCAGGAAAAAGAAGCCGAAGCTCAAATGACTTGGTTCTCAGTAATGGCGGAAGGAGAACCTGAACAAATTGAACTGTGGACAGTCCAATTAATTCAGGTTCTCAAAACAGAAGCTCAGCGGCGAGAAGCTATATCAGATAATTCAGTTGCTTGGTTAATTCGGCAACATATCCGCGAAATTAATCCCGGAGCTATTAATAATTTATTACAGTTAATTTTGCTAGCAATTAAGTTAGAAACTTTTACCGGAGAAGAATTAAACTCTTTAGGAGTTGTGGAAATTTTCCAGTCTTCTGAATTACAAGATTTGGATGACCAACTGTTAATGCAGGTATTGGAAAGAGTTTTAGATGTGGCTCCTTTGCATCCATCGTCTCTGGAATTTGCCACTGCTTGTATCCCTTATGTTAAGGAACCTTATGTTTTTATTGATTTGTTAATTGTAACTTCAGTTAAAATAGCTTACTCTGATCAAAAAGCGGCATTGGCAGCACGTTTTTTGGAATTGGCTTTACAATTCGAGCCAGTTAGTCCAGAAGTTGTGATTCAGTTGACTAGTTTTTATCAAGATGCAGGTGAGTATTTCCAAGGAATAGAAATGGCGAAATTTTGCTATTCCTTATTACCGAAATTAGCTCAAAAAGTTTTTGCTAATCATCTGATTATTCGGGGATTAATGGTGGCAGCTGGTGAATATTGGTCTGAAGCTGTTGCGGTTTTTCAAAGACACGAATCGCTTTTGCAGTCTCTATTTGCAGCGGAAGATAAAAGTCTGGATTTAACTACAGTAATTCGGTTGTTTTCTTCTACTTACTTTTTACCATACTTTCGTGATGACCTGAAAAATAATAGACGGCTGCAAAATCAAGTGGCGGAAATTTGTCAGTTTAATATTAAATCATATTCTGGCGATCGCTATTCCCAATATCCGCCAAGAAGTTTGGAGCAACAAACAAATAATCTCGATCGACCTTTAAAAATTGGCTATGTATCCCACTGTTTAAAAAGACATTCCGTAGGTTGGATCGCACGTTGGTTGTTTAAATATCACGATCGCGATCGCTTTCAAACTTATGCTTATTTAATTAATGCTCAAAAACGCCAAGATCCCTTACAAGAATGGTACGTTAACCAAGTGAATAAAGCTTATAAATTTGGTTTGGAAGCAGCAGAAGTAGCTGACCAAATTTATCAAGATGAAATAGATATTTTAGTTGATTTAGATAGTATCACATTAGATGTAATCTCGGAAATTACTTCGCTTAAACCAGCACCAATTCAAGTAACTTGGTTAGGTTGGGATGCTTCGGGAATTCCAGCAGTGGATTACTTTATAGTCGATCCCTATGTTTTACCGGAAACAGCACAACAAGAATATAGCGAAACTCTTTGGCGATTACCAAAAACTTATTTAGCTGTAGATGGTTTTGAAATTGGAGTTCCTACCTTACGTCGCGATCGCCTAGAAATTCCCCAAGATGCCATTATTTACTTTAGCTCTCAAATGGGTTTTAAGCGACATCCCGATACAGTGCGGTTACAAATGAAAATCCTTAAACAAGTACCCAATAGCTATTTTTTAATTAAAGGTTCGGCTGAACAAAATTCCCTGAAAAGCTTTTTTATTAAAATAGCAGAATCAGAAGGTATAAGTAGCGATCGACTCAGATTCCTTCCAGATGTCGCCTTTGAAGAAATCCACCGAGCTAATCTAGGAATTGCTGATATCGTATTAGATACTTATCCTTATAATGGAGCAACCACTACTTTAGAAACCTTGTGGATGGGTATTCCTTTAGTGACAAAAGTGGGCGAACAATTTGCCAGTCGTAATAGTTACACTATGATGATGAATGTTGGCGTAACTGAAGGAATTGCTTGGACAGATGAAGAATATATAGACTGGGGTGTACAGTTAGGCAAAGATGCAGCTTTGCGGCAAAAAATAGCTGGAAAATTACGACAGTCGAGGCAAACATCGCCGCTATGGAATGCCGAACAGTTTACTCGTGAAATGGAAACTGCTTTCCAGCAAATGTGGACGAGGTATATTCAAAATTAGTCAGTTGACTGCTGCTGATTTAAGCTTCCGAAATAAATCGCATATTGGTAAGGTTATCTAATAGAATTAATGGTATAGTCTCTAGCTTTGCTTGTGCGATCGCCTCTTCATTTTCATTGTTTAACCTAATCCGCGAGTGAAGGCGCGGTAACAAAACTTCCCATTGCAGTGAATCTAGCTGATCGACAGGTGAAATTTCCAAACCATCAGTAATATCTACATCTTCTTCCATCAGCAAGTTCATCACAATACTAGATAAAAACAGATTAACATCTATTTCCGAATTTTCCGAAATATTGCTAGTATCGATTAGTAGAGTAATTTGGTTTCTATCTTCATGAGTTCCTAGAACCTTAATAACTTCTGCCAACTCCAAATATAAAGATTCTTCTGACTGCAACCAATCTGGGAAAATTATGAGATTAACTGCTCTTAGTTTTAAGTTTAGCAGACTTGTTTTGATTAAAACCGATCGCACTTTATCAGCCATCTTTCTCCAAGAAAATTTCTTCGCTTGTGCTAAACCACGCTCAATTAATAAGTTACGAATTGCAGGTTTCTGCACATCACATAAAGCATTTACCATTCCTTCAACATCATCATAATTTACATACAATGCTGCTTCTCCTGCTACTTCTGGAAGAGAAGAATTAGGACAAGTAATCACCGGACAACCACAAGCAAGCGCCTCTAAAACAGGTAAACCAAATCCTTCATATTGAGAGGGAAAAGCTAAAGCTACAGCACCAGAATAAGCAAGTCTTAATTCCAGATCATTTAATTGTAGTTTGTGGACAGTGCAACCAGAAGTGTAGACACGAAATTCATCTTCAAATACCGGATCGAAACTGGAACAAACAATGTCAAATCCATGTTTATTATATAGTTGGTCAAATCCTTGAAAAAACAAAATACCGTTTTTATAACCGCTTCTTGCACCTACTAATAAAAAGTAGGGTTTCGTAATTCCGTACTTAGTTTTGAAACTATTAATTTCTTCTGAACTGGCTGGAAATAAATTGCTATCAATTCCACAATAAGCTACAGTAATTGACTCTGGGGAAATATCTGGAAAGAACTTCACTAAATCTCTGGCTGTATTTTCGGAAATAGTAATATAAGCCACTCCATGACGCACACCAAAATGTTTTTCTTGCCAAGTAGGTTCACTAAGATTCCATCCTAAAACTTCGGGAATCATATCATAAGCCATAAATACAGATGGCGTGGAAATTGGTGTTGTATAGTAAGTGGAAATAAATAGATCGGCATTTTCTTCGTCACAAATCTTTTGTAATATTTCGCGATCGAAAGCTGCCATACTATAATTGTAAAGTTGGATATTTCGGTAATTAACACCCGAAATTTTGGGTACAGTTCCCCCTCGATCTAGTACCAAAATATTCTCTGAAAAACCGTCTTTTACCCACTCTTCTAGTAAAGATTTCCACAACCTAGCAATCCCTGTTTTAAATGATTGGAAAAATACTCCATCGATAATTACTTTAAATTTTTCTTGTTGTGGCGCAAGCGGGCTTGTAGTCGTTAATTCTTGTTCAATTTCTTCAGTTTTACCAATGACCTGCAAGTAATCTTTAGTAATTAAAGAAGGTTTTTTATTATTTGGAGGGGGAGCATAAGATAAATTTTCAAATAAAACTTCGGGGATCTGCTTTTCTGTGATTAAATGTAGATTCAACCCATTAGAATAGAAATTTAGCCCTAATCGTTCAGCAATTATAGCTAAAGATTTAACAGTATAGATAGCAATATGTTGCCCATCTTGTAGAGAATAATACCACCATTCACCAGGCTTAGGATTATTTTCGGGTAGTAGTTCTGTACTAAACAATATGTTTCGAGAAAACTGGAAAAGGTTTTGAATTTCTGTTAAGGGATCGCTGAAATGTTCAAATACCTCAAAAGCGGTTACTAGTTCGTATTTCTCCTCTTCTGATTCAGCTATAAAACCTTTAGCAAAAATATTATCACAATATTTATCGTACCAATAAAAATCAAATCCTTCATCTCGCATCAGGCGGACAAACAAGCCATAACCACCACCGTAGTCTAAGAATTTACTAGAATGAGCGAAAATAGAAAATATGATGTTGCTAGTAATCTTAGAAAACTGGAGGTTGCGGAAGACTAAGCCTACATCACTACTTGCTATGGCATTGGTATATGCTTCTGATAGCCAATAGGGTTCTTCTGTTTGGACAAACCCGCAATTTTGACATTTAAAGTAATCAATATTATATTTATCCAGAATTTTCGCATTAGCAAAATGAATACTTTCTGATTGACAAATTTTGCATTTCATAATTGGATAATAATTAACTAAGAGGATATCTGTAATTGCTTCCTGAGCATCAGAAGAGTTACAATATTTATATCTTACTTCAATTAGCTAAGCTGTGGAGCATTTAAATCACTTATTAACGAGTAGGGTGCGTCAGACGGTAAAGCCTTATTTAGAAAGGAAAATATCCCCTTCTGACGCACCCTACAATATGACTTTTAAATGCGTAACAGCTTATTATAGACATTTAAATAAATTTATTAATTGCAAAATAGTACATAAGTACTTAACAGAGAAAAGAGTTGCTCAAAGTTAACGGACAAATAGTGGATTGATGTTTATGTTTAGTGTATCTCGAATGAAATTCGGCCCTTCTCTGGTAACTTCCTTAGTAGCCGTTCTATGCGTGTTAGCGTTAATAGGGCTGCAACTACCTCAGTTGAACCAATTAATTACTAAATCAAAAACTGCACCGATCGAAGAATTGAGAAGAGAGGTAGCAGCAGAAAAACTCCGACTTGAGTTAATCCAAAAAATACCTTCGTTGGGATTTAGTAACTTAATAGCTGATTGGGTATTGCTGAGTTTTATCCAATATTTCGGAGATGATGTCGCCCGCGATCGCACAGGATACGAATTAAGCCCAGAGTACTTTGAGATTATTGTAGACCGCGATCCCCACTTTTTGCAATCATATCTACTTTTATCTACCAGTGTTTCTCTATTTGCTGGAGAACCAGAAAAAACTATTTCTTTAATGGAAAAAGGGTTAGAATCACTAACTCCTAAACAACCTGGATCTTATTATGTCTGGCGCTATAAAGGAATTGATGAGCTATTATTTTTAGGAGACACTAAAAGAGCACAAAAATCCTTTGCAACGGCAGCAGAATGGGCGAGTCAACATTCCGATGAGGAAAGTCAAAATATTGCTTCTATTTCTCGAAGAACTGCTGAATTTTTAGCCGACGATCCCGATCTGACATTAGCTCAAGAAGGGGCTTGGGCAATGGTATTAGTCAATGCGTTAAATGCTAATGACGAACGTACTCGCAAGCAAGTAATAGATAGAATAGAGAGACAGGGAGGAAAAGTAATTATTTCACCAAAAGGAGCCATAAGCGTAAAACTACCAAAGTCCAAATTAAACTAGTTACGAATTAAAAACTAAGGCTCCTTCTAGCTTCAATTTAGTTTACCGAAGTGGTTCACCATTGCGGAATTGTCCAGAAAAACTGCGTCCATCAGCAAACACAATGTTACCTCTGCCGTGAGGTAAAGCATTACGAAGTTCACCGCGATAACGATTACCTTTATTATCGACACAAACTCCTCTGCCATCTAAATCATTATTAAAAAATTCTCCTTGACAGCGTGTACCGTCGCTACTGGTAAATACGCCACCACCAAGAATTTGACCAGTCACGAAACGTCCTTGGTAGCGATCGCCATTGGCATAAGTAAATACTCCCGTACCGTGAAATTGTCCATTGCGAAATTGCCCTTGGTAGCGATCGCCATTCGTAAAAATAAATGTACCCCTACCATTTGGCTGACCATTGCGAAATTCTCCTTGATAACGGTTATCATCTTTGAATACGAATTCCCCATAACCATTTGGTTGACCGTTAACAAATTGCCCTTGGTAGCGATCGCCTTCCTTAAATATAAATACACCTATTCCATTCGGCTGACCATCACGAAACTGTCCTCTGTAAGAACCTTTATCCTTATACGAGCAAACCCCTTTACCGTTGAGCCGATCGCCTTGAAATGCTCCTTCACAGTAAGTGCCATCCGCAAATTTGATCACAACTTGACCAAAGGATGGCATGGGTTTCATTATATTAGTAATGATTCCCAAACTAGAAGCCGCTAATACTAGGATTCCTAACTTCTGAATTGGGCTAAACATCGGTAAACAATCTCCCTTATTTCCTATCAATAAAATGTTTTAGCGCAATATTTAATCATTTGTCACCTAACAATCCAATTATGTCATCCGATTTTAGATCTTACTTTTTCCCTGAGCGACAGCCATCCTTACAGATTCAAGGCTCCCAGGCTTCCGGCAAATCAAGCTAACACAAAGCTTTTTTACTGTATAGTTATTTCTACCACACCGCACTAGTTAGTCAAGCTAAAAGCACATAATTAGTAAAAATAACCATCACTTAATCAATCGTAATATATTCAGGTTAATCTTTCAAAGCCAGAAACAATTGGTAAAAGTTTTTTCTGCCGCTCGTCCCAGCTACCACGTAACACAAACTAGCCAAGATCAATTAATAGTTAATTTAACAGTGGGAGTGAGCACATTATTCTGTAAAATGCTGTATGAGATTTAGCCGAGCCAATAAAAGATCTAATGAATCTAGCCTAAAACAGGGCAACAGTTCAAAAGGTTTCCTTTTCGAGGGAGAATAGTCAAGCCGACTACCCCCGACTCAAGGTATCAAAGCCAGAGCTGGCATTTGCCTAAGTCAAATGGCTTGATGTTTGACGGCAGTGGCAATAATTTTCACATTTGAGTTTAAGTAGAGATTGAGGTTAGGTACAGAGGTTGACCATGAGGTATCGCGGTTTTATCGTTGCACTCCTAGCATTATGCTTATGCGTGCTAACTGCTTGTAGCGACGGCCCTGCAACAGCTACCGAGCAACTGACATACGATCAAATTAAAGGCACTGGTTTAGCTAATAACTGTCCACAGTTAGAAGAAACAACTCGTGGATCGATCGCACTTAAATCCGGTGAGTCATACGCAATTAAGGGATTGTGCTTACAACCCACCACTTTCTTTGTTAAAGAAGAACCAGTTAACAAACGCCAACAAGCAGAATTCGTTCCCGGCAAACTACTGACTCGTTACACCTCCAGCATTGACCAAGTACAAGGCAAACTGAAGATTAACTCTGACAGTAGCTTGACCTTCATTGAAGAAGATGGCTTAGATTTCCAAGCCATTACCGTTCAGTTACCTGGTGGCGAAAGAGTACCTTTCCTATTCACCATTAAGAACTTAGTAGCAACATCCCAGCCCGGATCGGAAAGCATCAACACTTCCACCGACTTTGAAGGCCAATTTAAGGTTCCTTCCTATCGGTCTGCTGCCTTCCTAGACCCGAAAGCTCGTGGTGAAGCTACTGGTTATGATAGCGCGGTGGCAATTCCCTCCCAAGCCGATCGGGAAGAACTAGCCCGTGCTAACATCAAACGCGCCGAAACAGGCAAAGGAAAAATTTCCCTCCGAGTAGCCAAAGTGGACAGCCGTACTGGTGAAATTGCTGGTACATTTGAGAGCGAACAGCCCTCGGATACCGATTTGGGAGCCTCTGAACCCAAAGAAGTGAAAATTCGGGGCGTATTTTACGCCAGAGTTGAATCCCAGGCATAAGTCCAGAGAATGGCTCAACAGAGCTTAAAATCGTCAAAGTAAAACAGCAGACGCTATCAATGAACGAGAGTGGGAGCGGGGTAAAATCGCCAGCAGGAACCAAAACCATGAAATCTTGCTGATGATTATCCCGCTTCTACTTAGAAATACGTAACGCGATCGTCCGACTGCACTTACTAAATTAAGTAATCAAAATTTCTCACCACATCGATTGTTTCAATTAAATCAAAACTTCCGTAAATATGGGGTTGTTGGAGTATATAGTCGGTGACTAAGGTAAAGATATAACTTCGCACCAGGTAGAGCAGCACCCTTCTGTTGGGTAATACTCACTGCCAAATAATGTGATAAATTAACAAAGTTTTGGTTAGGTTCAGTTCTATTTCCAGTCTACTTAAGCAAATCAGCAAAACATAATCATTACCCAATAACTTATGTTGTTGCAGATCACAGCCCACCAGACTGCCAAAGTGATAAAACTGAATCGAAAATAACCCTGGTACAGCCTACCTACCCCCATTACGCCGCTATGCCTACCAATCTGTCTCACGATTTAAAAAATGATAGCTTGCAATTGCTGCAAGAATACCGAAAAACTGGCTCTGCCACCACTCGTAATCAGTTGGTAAATCTGAACTTCGGCTTAGTAAGAAAGGAAGCGCACTACTGGAGCAATCAATGTACAGAAAGCTATGAAGACTTGCTTCAGGTAGGCTGCTTAGGATTAATTAGAGCGATCGAGCGATTTGAAATCTGCAAAGGCAACGCCTTTAGCTCTTTTGCTCTCCCCTACATTAGAGGCGAAATTCAACACTACCTCAGAGATCGAGGCTCCTCAGTCCGCATTCCCCGGCGCTGGCTCACACTGCAAAGACAAGGAATAGCAGCCACCAGAGAATTACAAAGCCAACTGCACCGCCAACCAACAGACGCAGAAGTTGCAGCTGCCTTAAAAATTCCTTCAGAAGAATGGCAAGAAATTAAATTAGCTTGTCAAAATCGCGCCCCCATAAGTCTAGATATACCAGTAGGAGATGACGAAGACGGATCTCGACCTTTAGCAGAACTCGTCCCCGATCCTCATTACCGCAGTTTTCAGTTAGCCCAAGAAGATCAAATTCGCCTACAACAAGCTTTAGTCAAATTAGAAGAACGAACTCGCGAAATTTTAGAATTCGTTTTCTTCCAAGACCTAACCCAAAAAGAAGTAGCACAACGCTTAGACATTAGCGTAGTGACTGTCTCTCGGCGGGTGAAAAAAGGATTGGATGTCCTCAAGCAGTTGATGGCAGGAAGTAACGATTAAAATTCCGACTGAAAATTTTTTCATTTAATTTACTGCTCATTTACTCAGCAGGGAGTTTCAATAAAATAAATTTAACAAGTCACGGTGTATCTGCTGATTTCCTGCATAGAGATATAGACAAATACAAAATTACTCTTTTTCCAGAGAAGTTGAAACAAAAATTTAACTGCAACCAAGATGTAAAGACTCAAATTGTAGTCACTAGTCCCGCTATACTTTGAGAATTGCAGTTTAATATATAACAGTACTGAGCAATCACTAAATGTCCAATAGAAAAAATAGACATTGATAGTGGAGGCTAAAAAACTTTTTGGGAGACAGGCAATGCGTCAATTATCATTTATTGCCTTATTTGGGACACTGGCTATTCTAATGGGTGGATGCGGTGGCAAAGAAAATGAAACCGCCACTTCTCCTTCACCTACCACACCCGTTGCTACCGCACCCGCTGCTACCACACCCGCTGCTACCACGCCTGCCACTGAACCAACAGCGCAGCAATCACCGACTCAACCATTTTCCAGTCCAATGGTTGATCCGAAACAAAAACCCACACCTACGCCTGGGGCGACTGCGCCCAAACCAGCACCAAATGTTATTGTTACTGCACCAGCAGAATTAATACCACCAACAGACCCAAATCAGCGGGCAACACAAGTACAAACACAAATAGATAAAGCTAACAGAGATCCTTTTGGGTTGCCACCTTTAGAATTAAATCCACAGCAGCCAACCCCAAATACTGCTAATAGAACTCCTACTCAATCACCAAATAGATCTATTCCTACAGTGGGAGGAGTGCCAGAAGCACAACCACCAGTAGTTAGCATTCCTAGTACCACTACTGCACCTACAGCAAGGAACGTTCCTACAGTGGGAGGAGTGCCGGAAGCACAACCACCAGTAGTTAATATTCCCTCGAGAGCGACTCCCCAACAAACAGCAGGGCGTGGTACAACCACAACACCGAGCAGAATACCCCAAGCACCAGTACTTCGTGTTCCTGCTAGCCCTGGCATAACTGGGACTAGACAACAACCAAGAGTAAGAACTCCAGCCACACGCACCACTGGCCAAACTCAACCTACTCAGGTGGCACAGGCACCGCAACGGGCTCAACAGCCAACCCGAACTGTGGCAAGGACACCGCAACGGACTCAACAACCAACCCGAACTGTGGCAAGGACACCGCAACGGGCTCAACAACCAACCCGAACTGTGGCACAGGCACCGCAACGGGCTCAACATCCGTCCCGAACTGTGGCAAGGACACCGCAACGGGCTCAACAACCAACCCGAACTGTGGCACAGGCACCGCAACGGGCTCAACAACCAACCCGAACTGTGGCAAGGACACCGCAACGGGCTCAACAACCAACCCGAACTGTGGCAAGGACACCGCAACGGACTCAACATCCGTCCCGAACTGTGGCAAGGACACCGCAACGGACTCAACAGCCAACCCGAACTGTGGCAAGGACACCGCAACGGACTCAACAGCCAACCCGAACTGTGGCAAGGACACCGCAACGGAC
>NZ_JBHFNQ010000218.1:0-122971 GCF_041929345.1 Floridaenema aerugineum BLCC-F46 | reverse complement strand
AAGTTTAACAGGTAGTGCAGCATGGCAGAAATAATTTCTCGGTACGTTGTTGCGCGTTGTGGCTAGAATTTATCGCTAAAGCGCAACAAAGAGACGTTATCAATATTTGTGTGAAAAATGTGTTTGGTGTGTTTTTTATATAAATTTTCGCTAAAACCCCCAACAACGTACCGAGAAATTATTTCTGCCATGCTGCACTACCTGTTAAACTTTAAGATCCAACTAGTCTAAAATCAAACATCAAAAATCGCTATGTTGACTGTTGCATTACCAAAAGGCGCACTTCTGAAAGATACCATTCGATTATTGCAAACTGTGGGATTAGATTTCAGTGCTTTTTTAGAGTCTAACAACCGCCAATTGCAAATTTCCGATCCCAGTAACACCGCCCAAGCTTTGTTAGTCAGGGCGCAAGATGTTCCGGTTTATGTGGAATACGGACAAGCACAATTGGGTGTTGTGGGTTATGATGTATTGCGGGAGAAACAACCGAAAGTTGCCCATATAGCAGATCTGAAATTTGGTTATTGTCGGTTATCTGTCGCTGTAAAACAGTCTAGCCCTTATCGATCGGCCCTGCAACTTCCGCCTCATGGAAGAGTCGCTTCTAAATTTGTTAAATGTGCCGCAGAATATTTTGAAAATTTGGATTTACCTGTGGAAATTGTACCACTTTCTGGTTCAGTAGAATTAGGACCGATTACAGGAATGTCGGAAGCAATTGTTGATTTGGTTTCTAGCGGGCGAACTCTTAAAGAAAATGGTTTAATTGAAACTGATGTGTTGTTTGAAAGTACTGCTAGATTAATTGCTCATCCTTTAAGTTATCGGCTTAATTCTGATGATTTACATGGTTGGTTGGATAAAGTGCGATCGAGAATCTTAGTGGCAGTATAATTGATTATTTGTGATTTGTCATCAGCCATTAGTAGAAGAAAGCTGAAGGGAAGAAAGCTTGTACATAGCTTTTTAACCTTTTCATATTCTAAAATCTAAAATATAAAATGGAATAAGAGATAATTGCCAATTAGGTTTTAGGATGACTCGTTTATCACCGCTAACTAAGGAAGATGATTATCAAAAATCGCCACGCCGGGAAAGTGATTGGCGATTATTTTTGTGGCTAGTTCCTTATGCACGCCGGAATCAGAGATTATTAGTAATATCGATCGCCCTGTTACTCCCAGTAGCAATTTCTGGTTCAATTCAACCATTATTAATTGGACAAGCCGTTTCTTTAATTCGGGGCGAAAAATCAACTTTTCCTTTTTTCCAAGGACTTCCTTTATATCAAGGTATCAATATTCTGGCAGGGTTACTATTACTGTCAGTAGCAATTCGCATCGTAGTTGTTAGTTTTCAATCTTACACAGTCCAGCGAATTGGGCAACAAATTACTGCTGCAATTCGTGAGGATTTATTTACTCATGTAACCTCTTTAGCGGTGAGATTTTTCGATCGCACGCCAGTGGGGAAACTAATTACTCGATTAACTAGCGATGTTGAAGCTTTAGGAGATGTTTTTTCTACTGGTGCGATCGGGATTGTCAGCGATTTATTCAGTATTTTAGTAATTGCCATTTTTATGTTAACTTTGCAATGGCAATTAGCGCTGATGCTGATATTAATGCTAATTCCTGTTTCCCTGGTAATCATTTATTTTCAAAAGCAATTCCGCCAAGCAAATTATAAAGCTAGGGAAGAACTTTCGGTGCTTAATTCCACACTTCAAGAAAACATTGTGGGAATTAGTGTGGTGCAAATGTTCCGCCGAGAGAAGTTTAACTCTGAGATGTTTCGCAAGACTAATAAACGCTATATTCGGGAAATTGACATCACAATTTTTTATGATTCAGCTGTTTCTGCTACTTTAGAGTGGATTTCTTTAGTTGCGATCGCCTGTGTTTTAGGATTAGGTGGCTGGCTGGTGTTGCGGGAAAATTTAACTTTTGGCATCTTATCCACCTTTATTTTATATTCCCAACGTCTCTTCGATCCCCTCAGACAATTAGCCGAAAAATTTACCTCAATTCAAGCAGGTTTTACAGCTGTGGAACGGATTACTGATATTCTCAATGAACCGATCGAAATTCGCGATACCGAAACACCCAAATCTTTGCCCATTATCGGCTATTCTCATCATAATGGCGTTGCCTCAATCGGAGAAATTCGCTTTGAACAAGTTGACTTTGCTTATAAATCAAATGAATACGTTTTAAAGAACCTCGACTTTACCATTCATCCCGGAGAAAAAGTTGCTTTAGTTGGGCCAACAGGCGCAGGAAAAAGTTCAATCATTCGGTTATTATGTCGGCTTTACGAACCTACATCAGGACGAATTATTGTTGATGGAGTTGATATTCGGGACTTACCTCAAACTGAACTGCGTCGTCATATTGGCGTAATTTTGCAAGACGGATTTCTCTTTTCTGGTGATGTGAAAAGTAACATCACTTTAGGAGAAAACTATTCCTTAGAAGCAGTCAAAGCTGCCGCCAAAGCCACTAATGTTGACCAATTCATCGAACAATTACCCCAAGGTTACGACACCGAATTGAGAGAAAGAGGAACCAATCTTTCAGGAGGTCAAAAACAATTATTAGCCTTTGCAAGGGCGGCAATTCGCGATCCGAGAATCTTAGTATTAGACGAAGCAACTGCTAATTTGGATGTCAGAACTGAAGCTTTAATTCAGGAAGCATTAGAAAGATTACTGGTAGGGCGTACTGCAATTATTATCGCCCATCGACTTTCCACAATTCGCAATGTAGACCGCATTTTGGTACTCAAACGCGGAGAATTAGTCGAAACAGGAAGCCACGACGAACTATTAGCAAAAAATGGACTTTATGCCAGCTTGTATAAATTGCAAATGTTAGGAAGTTAGGAATTGGGGTACGGGCAATTCATGAATTACCCAGTCGTAGGGGCAATTAATGAATTGCCCCTACGACTGGGGACTAGGGACTAGGAAACTTACTTTCATTTATCCCCAATACAGCAAATAAAATAGCAATCCTCTTTGAATTGTGAACTCCTCCCTCTCTTCTCTGTGTCCTCTGTGCCGGGAGCGGTTCAAAAAAAATCCAATGTTTGATAAAATGAACTAGTAGGGGCGAAGCAAACAAAGCAGAAAATCTATGGTTTGAACAAATAAATTGTCGCCCGAATGCTTCGCCCCTGTTGAGTCAATCTAAAATTTAAAATCGAATGACCACTTCCGAAGCTTCCCTGTCAAAAAACACCGCTGTTACTGATTCCAATAACAAGGGTAATTGGTCAAATGTATTGCAACAATTACTCGACAAACAATCTTTATCCAATAGCCAAGCCGCAGAATTAATGCAGGGATGGCTAAATGAAGAAATTGAACCTGTTTTATCAGGGGCAATTTTAGCCGCCTTACAAGCCAAAGGAGTTTCTGCTGAAGAATTAGCAGGAATGGCTAAAGTATTACAAGCAAAATCTCTGACATCGGAAAACTATTCTGCCCAAAAATTAGCCAATTCTGTAATTGATACTTGTGGTACTGGTGGCGATGGGGCATCAACTTTTAATATTTCTACAGCAGTGGCTTTTGTGGTAGCAGCGGCAGGTGTAGCTGTAGCGAAACATGGCAATCGTTCTGCTTCTAGTCGGGTAGGTTCTGCGGATGTATTAGAAGCTTTGGGAGTCAATCTTAATGCTAGTCCCGAAAAAGTTCAAGCGGCATTATCAGAGGTGGGAATTACTTTTTTGTTCGCCCCGGGATGGCATCCGGCTTTAAAAGTTGTTGCCCCATTAAGACGGACTTTAAAAGTGCGAACGGTGTTTAATTTATTAGGGCCTTTAGTTAATCCTTTACGTCCTACAGGACAGGTAATTGGTGTTTGTGAACCGCATTTAATGTTGACTATTGCTAATGCTTTGAGTCAGTTGGGAATGGAAAAAGCGATCGTCCTACATGGCAGAGAAAAATTAGATGAAGCGGGATTAGCAGATAAAACAGATTTAGCAATATTATCAGCAGGGGAAGTTAAATTAGAAACAATTTCTCCTGAAGAATTAGGTTTAACAACAGCACTAACAGCCGCAATTCGGGGCGGCGATGTGACAGAAAATGCGGAAATTTTACGCAATGTTTTGCAAGGAAAAGGTACAGATGCTCAACAGGATGTTGTAACATTAAATGCAGCGATCGCACTCCAAGTCGGTGAAATAATACCGCTCGGTGATTATCAAACAGGAATTGCACTAGTAAGGGAAATTTTATCTAGTGGCGCAGCTTGGACAAAATTAGAACAATTAGTTGAGTTTCTTAAATATTAAACCCAAATGTGGGATGGAGATTTGCCTATAACATTGTAAGGTTTGACAAGCAAAGGAGTTTGGTTTAAAGTTGGCAGTAATCATATTTACTTGCTCAACTTTGTTCGTAATTTGATATATTATGTTACAAAAACAATATAGTTTTTTACCTCGGTTTTTCCAGTTAGCGATCGCTAGTGTTTTGTCAAATGTCATGGTTCCCTTAGCGGGATTAGTTGATTTAGCTTTTCTTGGTCACTTAGCCGATCTTCGCTACTTGGCAGGGGTTATTTTAGGTACTATTTTATTTGACTATTTATATCGAGTTTTAAAGCCCTTACGCACTAGCACAAATGCAATTACAGCGCAAGCAGTTGGAGCAAGTGACGATCAAGGAGTATTGCTCACTGGATTACGTAGTGGGTTGATTGCTTTGAGCATTGGTATTCTAATTTTAATTTTGCAATATCCTCTCCAGAAGATAGGATTTTTTATCCTCAATGGTTCTCCAGATATTGAAACTGCCGGAATTGACTATTTCTATGGTCGAATTTGGGGTGCGCCTGCGGTACTTCTGAATTTTGTTTTAATTGGTTGGTTTCTCGGACAAGAAATGAATAAAGTAGTTTTATTCATGTCCTTAGTTGGTAATGGAATGAATGTGGTGCTCGATTATCTTACCATCTTTCAGTGGGGCTGGGGCAGCATGGGCGCAGGAATAGCCACTGCATGGAGTCAGTATTTAGCTTTATTCACTGGGTTAGTTTGGGTAGGTTTTAAAATTAATTGGCAACATTTAGCGATCGCACTCAGAGAAGTTTTCGATCGGCAAGCTTTGAAATCAATTTTAGCTTTTAATGGCAATGTTTTAGTCAGGTTTTTATGTTTAATTTCAGCCTACAGTATTTTCACAAATGTTAGTGCTACTCTCGGAACTACCCTGTTAGCTCAGAATGGTTTATTGTTACAAATTGCTCTTTTGAATCAGTTTACAGTTCAAGGAGTCGGCATGACCACTCAAACTCTAACAGGGAATTTCAAAGGAAAAGGTACAACTGAACTAATCAGTCCTTTATTGCAAGTTTCCCTGACAGTCAGTGGATTTATTTCTCTAACCTTTGCTTTAGGAACAATTTTGTTCCCTCAACAAGTATTTGGAATTTTAACCAACCATAGCGAAGTAAGTGCAGATATCAATAAATATATATTCTGGCTTTTACCACTGTTAACGCTAACTGCTGTAGCTTTTATGCTAGAAGGTTATTTCATCGGTTTAAAAGAAGTAGGAATTTTACGAAATGCTTCTTTAATTGCCTTTGGTATAGGATTTTTGCCCTTAGTAGCTCTAGCTTTTTACTGGCATAATAATCACATATTATGGTTATCTTTAGTAGCTTACATGACCACTGTAACCATTGTTTTAACAGTACAAATGCTACTAAAAATGATGGTTACTCAACCTGTTAATTCCCAGCAAATTGCAAAACAGGAAAATAGTTAGATCGGGTCTTATATAAATTTATGTAAGACAGCTAAGAAAAGTCGCTTTAACTGCGTAGGAGCAAAACCCATAATTAATTTGATGCTTTTTGTTTAAGAAGTTTTGGTTCTAGTTCTTTTTCTTTTTCAGAAAATGTATGTTTACTATCAGATCCACTACAAAAGAAGAATTCAAGTTTTACACTTGTTTCTTCATCCCAAATATCAATTATTGCGAGTAACCTTTGATGAGAATTATTAGAAACTTTAAAGCTGCTCAGTAAGTTGGTCAAAAAATGTACCCGATCGGGATTTCCAGAACAATGCAGTAATCCAAAAATCAGTTGTAAAAGCGTACTTTTGCCACCTCCATTTTGACTGCCAAGGGGAAAAATATTAGGGAAGAAATCCTTTTCAAATGTAATATCAACATTCTGTAAAACGCGAAAGTCAGGAACTTGAACTCGTAGTAAACGCATAATAATTCTTCAGCATTGCTTGATAGTGAATATTTTAACAAGCTTAAATCCCCAATCCCCAGTCCCCAGTCCCCAGCCCTAAGTACAAGGTAACGATCGCAAATATTCGCTAAGATGAGAGCGATCGCCAATTACATGAAATTTTGGCCCTTTAGCTGCCATTTCCACAATACTAACTGCTGCTACAGGCATTGTCATGCGATCGCGATATCGCCCCACATCTATTCCCAACAAGCGACAAATCATAATTCTAATTGTTGCCTTATGTGACACAATTAAAACATTTCCATCAGAATATCTTTCTTGAATTTCTTGAATTACTGAAGAAGAACGACGAGCAATATCGATCGCCCTTTCCCCATTTGGCGGCGCAGTCCAAGCAGGATTAGTTAACCAGGATACATATTCATCATGAAATTCCTGGTTTACTATTGTTGGGTGTAAACCTTCCCAACAACCGTAAGAAACTTCTCGCAATCCATCCCGTAATTGCATTTCTAAACCCACAGTTTCACAAAAAGGCGTTGCAGTTTGAATTGTCCGATGTAAAGGACTAACAAAAGCAGCTTTCCAAGGTAAATCACAGTAAGCTTTCGCAAAAGCTTCTGCCATTAAAATTCCATCTGGTGTGAGTCCCGGGTCGTTTTCGATCGTGCCACAATAACCACCAGTAATACTATAAGCAGTTTGACCGTGACGCAGAAAGTAGAGCTTTAAAGTCATTTGTCATTGGTCATTTGTCATTCAATTTTAGATTTTAGTATAAACAGATCCCCGACTTCTCGAAGAAGTCGGGGATCTCGCTTAAGATCCCCGACTTCTTGAAGAAGTCGGGGATCTGGGGAGATATCTCCAGAAATTAGATGTCTAATGCAGAATAGCAGTTGCTTCGACGTATTCTTTCAACTCAATTTTCACTGGCTGAATTTTCCAGAAATCCTCGCAATAATCGCGGATAGAACGATCGGAAGAAAACTTACCCATTCTTGCCACATTGAGAATAGACATCCGCACCCAGCGATCGACATCACGATATGCTTCACTTACTCGATCCTGAGTATCTATGTAGGAACGATAATCAGCCATTAGCATATACTGATCGTTACCTAATAGGTGATCGACTAAAGGTTTAAACAAGTTAGGATCGCCATGAGAAAAGAAACCGGAAGCGATGCGATCGATCGCCAATTTCAACTCAGGATCTTTTTGGTAATATTCCCAAGGTTTGTAACCTTTTGCTTTCAAAGCATAAACTTCTTCAGTGGTTAATCCACACAAAAAGAAGTTTTCCGCCCCGACTTCTTCCAGGATTTCCACATTCGCGCCATCCAAAGTTCCGATCGTCAGTGCGCCATTTAAGGCAAATTTCATATTACCTGTACCGGAAGCTTCTTTACCTGCGGTAGAAATTTGTTCCGAAAGATCAGCCGACGGATAAATTCTTTGGGCGAATTTCACGCTGAAGTCTTTGAGGAAAACTACTTTTAGGCGATCGCGTACATCAGGATCGCGGTTAACGATATCTCCCACAGAATTAATCAACTTAATGATTAATTTTGCCATGTAATAACCCGGTGCCGCCTTCCCACCAAACAAGAAAGTTCGCGGAGTAATATCAATGTTTGGATTAGCCTTAATCCGGTTATACAAAGTGATAATGTGCAGCACATTCAAATGTTGACGTTTATATTCGTGAAAACGTTTCGCTTGAATATCAAACATCGAATTAACATTGACATTAATTCCTGTAGTTTCCTTAATGTAATCCACCACATCTTGTTTGATTTCTTGCTTCATTTGCCGCCACTGGTGACGGAATTCGGGATCGTCAACAAAAGCTTCTAATTTCTTCATTTCATAGAGATTTTTTACCCAATCATCGCCAATTTTACTGTGGAGTAATTTACAAAGTCTGGGATTACTCAACACCATAAAACGTCGGGGAGTAATGCCATTAGTTTTGTTGTTGAACTTCTGCGGGTACATTTCGTAGAAGTCATGCAACACATCTTTTTGCAACAATTCAGTGTGTAATGCTGCAACACCATTAATTGAGTAACTACCCACACAAGCTAAATATGCCATCCGCACATAACGTTCCCCCGATTCATCAATTAACGACATCCGCCGCAATCTATCTTTATCGTCGGGAAACTTCATACGGACTTCATCTAGGAAACGGTTGTTAATTTCGTAGATAATTTCCAAGTGTCGGGGTAACATTTTGCCAAACAAACTAATCGGCCAACGTTCTAAAGCTTCTGGCAATAAAGTATGATTAGTGTAAGCAAAAGTTTTCTTCGTAATCTCCCAAGCTTTTTCCCAAGGTATATCATGTTCGTCAATCAGTAACCGCATCAATTCTGGGATCGCAACTGATGGGTGAGTATCATTTAACTGAATCACGAATTTTTCGTGGAACTGGTCTAAAGAAACTTTTTGTTGTTCCATAATTCGCATCATATCTTTTAGCGAACAGGAAACAAAAAAGATTTGCTGCGCTAAACGAAGTTCCTTACCTTGAGCCGAGTTATCGTTAGGATAAAGTACTTTCGAGATGTTTTCCGAAACAGTTTTTTGGTGAACTGCGCCTAAGTAATCTCCCGAATCAAAAGCGTAAAAGTCAAAAGATTCTACTGCTTCTGCTTTCCACAAACGTAGGGTGTTAGCGGTGTTAGTTTTGTAACCTAAAATTGGGGTGTCGTAAGGGATGCCTTTAACTACTTTTTCCGGCAGCCAATATACTTTAAAACGTCCATGTTCATCAGCACGCATTTCTGTGCGTCCACCCAGTTTAACTTCTACAGACCATTCTGGGCGGGGAAGTTCCCAAGGATTACCAGCACTTAACCATTTATCAGTTATTTCGACTTGCCAACCGTCTTTAATATCTTGCTCGAAAATGCCGAATTCGTAGCGAATGCCGTAACCTAAAGAGGGAATTTCTAAGGTAGCGAGGGAGTCGAGATAGCAAGCTGCTAATCTACCTAAACCGCCGTTACCTAGTCCGGGTTCTTCTTCTTCTTCTAGCAAATCTCGCAAGTCGAGTCCAAGTTCTTTCATTGCTTGATTAACTTGGTCATAAATTCCCAAGTTAATTAAATTGTTGCCTAATTGTGGCCCCATGAGGAATTCGGCTGACAGATAAGCAACGGTACGGGAGGCGTTTCTGGTGTAGGTTTCGGCGGTGTTTAACCAACGGCGCAATAAACGATCGCGCACCGTATAAGCTAATGCCATGTAAAAATCATTTTTACTGGCAATTCCCGGAAATTTTCCTTGAATATAAAACAGGTTATCTGCAAAGGCTCTTTTTAGCGTTTCTACACTTAACCCAGTGCGATCGTCCTCTATTCTAACTTCTGCTACTGATTCTGATGAATTCGGCAATGTTTGCATAAATCCAATTCCCACTGATTTTTAGACTTTAGATGTTATATTTTAGATTCGCGATTTTTTATTGGCAAATCGCAAATCTAAAATCCCAGAAATTCTGGGTTATTTACTGGTCGCTAATTGTAACACTGCTCCGATTCCTGCGCCCATTTCTTCAGCAGTGATTTTTCCATCTTTGTTGACATCTAAGGCATCAAACACCGCATCACTTCCCAGCCATTCTTCGCGGGTAATAAATCCATCGCCGTCTAAATCATAGACATGGAAAATATCTTCCGCTGCATGAGTGAGGGTAGCTGCACCTTCCAAACGTGCCAGTCTGTCTGCTAATAGTTTCTCCAGAGTTTCTAAAGCTTTGGTAAAACCTTTGATTCCTTCATCGAGTTTTTCGTTAGCCATGCGATCGGCTTCGTGCATTTTATCAAAGGTCGCTTTGTCGAGCGACATTTTTTCCATCTCTGATTTTCCTGCTAATGCTGGGTCAAGTTTGCGCGGTAACTCTCCTGTCCCTGCTTGTAATTCTGCCAACAATGCCGGAGAAATTGTCAACAAATCACAACCTGCCAACTCAGTAATTTCGTCTATATTACGGAAACTAGCTCCCATTACTTCTGTTTTGTAGCCAAACTTTTTGTAATAATTATAAATTTGGGTGACAGAAAGTACGCCCGGATCTTCTGCGGGTGCGTAACTTGTTTTACCAGTTTCTTTCTTGTACCAATCGAGAATTCTCCCCACAAAAGGCGAAATTAAAGTAACTCCAGCTTCGGCACAAGCGATCGCCTGATGCAAGCCAAACAACAAAGTTAAATTACAATGAATTCCCTCTTTTTCTAACACTTCAGCAGCGCGAATTCCTTCCCAAGTCGCAGCAATTTTAATTAAAATTCTCTCTGGAGAAATCCCCGCCGATTGGTATTCCGAAATTAAATAACGAGCCTTAGCAATTGTCCCTTCTGTATCATAAGAAAGTCTAGCATCCACTTCAGTAGAAACCCGACCCGGAATAATTTCCAAAATCTTTTTCCCAAACGCCACCGCCAAGCGATCGAACGCCAAAGAAAGTATTTGAGAATCAGGCGCACCAGCACCAGAATCTTTTTTTGCTTGTTTGAGAGTCTCATCTACAATTTCTTGATACTGGGGCATTTGTGCCGCCGCTGTAATCAAAGAAGGGTTAGTTGTAGCATCTCTAGGTGTAAATTTTTCAATCGCTTGAATATCTCCTGTATCAGCAACAACAACTGTCATTTCCCGCAGTTGTTCCAACAAAGTTTTAGCCATTTCTTGTCTATCCTTTTTTTTTGTTTAGTAATTGGTTATCGGTCATTAGTCATTTGTCATTTGTAAGATGCTTAACTAATGACAAATGACTAATAACTAATGACTCATGCCCTAATTAATACGGCCATTTCCAGTGCATAACATCTGGTTTGTCAACGCCGTATTCGTAAGCGTAGTTGCGGCAATCAATTTGCATATTCTTGAATTTTTCTTTAGCATGAGCGCCTGCAACTTTCAAGCTAGGAATGCGATCGATCGCATCCATAGCAATACTAAAGCGATCGATTTGGTTTTGAATCGCCAATTCCAAAGGTGTGTTAATGTTACCTTTTTCCTTGTACCCGCGAACGTGCAAATTATTATGATTTGTTCGACGATAAGCAAGGCGGTGAATTAACCAGGGATAACCGTGAAAATTGAAGATAATCGGCTTATCAACAGTGAACAAACTATCGAAATCGCGATCGCTTAAACCGTGAGGATGTTCACTATCAGGCTGCAACTTAAACAAATCAACCACATTAATAAACCGAATCTTCAAATCCGGGAATTCCTGACGCAACATTACCGTTGCCGCTAGTGCTTCCAAAGTGGGAATATCACCCGCACAAGCCATCACCAAATCAGGTTCACAACCTTGGTCATTGCTAGCCCAATCCCAAATGCCAATCCCCTTAGTACAATGCTTAATTGCAGCATCCATATCCATATACTGCAAGTGCATTTGTTTGTCGGACACAATCACATTCACGTAATTCTTACTCCGCAAACAGTGATCTGCCACTGACAACAAAGAGTTCACATCTGGAGGCAAATAAATCCGAGTAACTTCCGCACTCTTATTCACCACCAAATCCAAGAAACCTGGATCTTGGTGAGTAAAACCATTGTGATCTTGTCGCCAAACCGTTGAAGTAATCAACAAATTCAACGAAGAAATATCCGCCCGCCAAGAAAGCTGACGGCAAATATCCAACCACTTAGCGTGTTGGTTAAACATCGAATCAATCACATGGACAAAAGCCTCGTAAGTCGAGAAAAATCCATGTCTTCCAGTTAACAAATAACCTTCCAGCCAACCTTCCAAAGTATGTTCGCTGAGCATTTCCATCACCCGACCTTCGGGAGACAGTTCGCTACCGTCTAAGTCTTCCGGGAAAAATTCGGCAATCCAGAACTTCTTACTAACTTCGTAAATCGCTTGGAGTTTGTTTGAGGTATTCTCATCTGGCCCAAACACCCGGAAGTTAGTGGAGTTCATTTTCATTACATCCCGCAAGAAAACACCCAGAGGTTTAGTATTTTCTGCTTCAATTTGTGCGGGTTTGTCAAATTTCGCCCCATATTCCCGGAAATCTGGCATCCGTAAATCTTTCCGCAATAATCCGCCATTAGCATGGGGATTAGCACCAATCCGGCGAGTTCCTTTCGGTGTTAAATCTTTGAGTTCGGGAATTAATCTGCCGTTGTGGTCAAACAGTTCTTCTGGTTTGTAGCTGTGTAACCAATTTTCTAACAGGTGGAAGCTTTCGGGATTCTTAGCCACATCTGCCATTGGGACTTGGTGCGCTCTCCAGAAGCCTTCTACCTTGTGTCCGGCGACTTCTCCTGGGCCAGTCCAACCTTTAGGACTCCGCAGGACAATCATCGGCCAACGGGGACGGAAGGCATTACCTGTGCTGCGGGCTTCCAACTGAATTTTTTTGATTTCAGCAACACAATGATCCAAGGTAGCTGCCATTGCTTGGTGCATTGTCTCAGGATCGGACCCTTCCACAAAGTAAGGCGTGTAGCCGTAGCCTTTGAAGAGATTTTCTAATTCTTCGTGGCTAATACGTGCCGGAATCGTGGGGTTGTTAATTTTGTAACCGTTCAGGTGCAAAATCGGCAGCACTGCGCCATCTCGCACTGGGTTGATAAATTTATTAGAGTGCCAGGAGGTTGCCAGAGCACCTGTTTCAGATTCGCCGTCCCCCACTAACACCGTCACAATTAAGTCTGGGTTGTCGAAAGCTGCACCGTAAGCATGGGAAATACTGTAACCCAGTTCGCCACCTTCGTGAATCGAGCCGGGAGTTTCCGGGGTGCAGTGACTACCCACGCCACCAGGAAAGGAGAATTCTTTAAAGAAGGTTTTCATTCCTTCTTCGTCTTCGCTTTTCTCTGGGTAAATTTCCGAGTAAGTTCCTTCTAAGTAACAGGGCCCAAGATAACCGGGTGCGCCATGTCCAGGGCCTACCAGGTAAATCATATCTAGGTCTTGGTTTTTAATCACTCGGTTCAGGTGAGTGTAGACAAAACTAATCCCTGGACTCGATCCCCAGTGTCCCAACAAGCGCTTTTTGATCTGTTCGATTTTCAAGGGTTCTCTGAGCAGGGGATTATCTTTCAGGTAAATCATTCCCACTGCTAAATAGTTGCAAGCCCGCCAAAAAGCGTGCATTTTGCGGAGTTCTTCGCCGCTCAGGGGGGCTCCCTCTACTGTAGCTCGCGCTGTTCCAAATGCGCTAATCGATGCTGTGTCAGTCGTTGGTTTGGGAGGAGTTGCTACCATATTTCCTCATTCTCAAGGTTTACTTGCGTCTCTACAATTGCTACACAGACTTAGTTCTAGAACTAGTCAGTTTTTTGTGAGCTTTTATCCAAGGTTAGGCAGAATTCTCAGAAAATCATCTCTTACAAGGGATAGATAATTAAGGATTATTTTCCCAGCTTCTGAACCTTTTTGTTGACTTAGGATTAGCTTTGTATAAGCATTTTTTATCTCTACGTTGTTGAGGTTGGTAACTTTTGCAGGTAGTTTAACATCTAAAATGCAATCAATCCATCATCGCAACTATAATTTTTAAGTTTTTCTATTTTTGTATAAACTTTATCATTAAGCTTAACTAAATAAAGTTAACTAGCTTACTGGGAAATAATTTAATATTTTATTAATGTAATAATCATCTTCTCTTAAGTAACATGGTGTAATGCTGATGCCAAATTCAATATAATAAACCCTTTCCAAAAAAGCAAGTTGTGAAGTTTCCCGCTTGTTCAATTATCTATTGTATTAAGATAAAGTTTGAATGTTGTGGGGAACAGTCTCTGAAGGTAGATTCATGAGCTTAATGCTGTATTTTTTACGACACGGACAAACAATTTACAGCCGTGCTAATAGTTATTGTGGCTCGCTCGATCCAGAGTTAACTGCTGAAGGAATAGAGATGGCACAGGCTTTTACCCAAGCGTATAATTCTTTTCCTTGGACGGCAATTTTTTGTAGTCCTTTGCGCCGCACTGTAGCAACAGCGAAGCCATTGTGTGATGCTATTGGCATGGAAATGCAATTGCGAGATGGACTCAAAGAAATTACTTATGGTAAGTGGGAGGGTTTATCTCCAGAAGAGGTGAGTTTACAATTCCATGATGATTATATTCGCTATTTAGCAGATCCGGGTTGGAATGCGCCGACGGGTGGAGAAAGAGCGGTGGATATTGCTCAACGCAGTTCTGCTGTGCTGGAGGAGATTGAACAAATTTATAAAACGGGTAATATTTTGATTGTTTCTCACAAGGCGACCATTAGAATTATGCTTTGTTGGTTGTTAGGAATTGATGTGGGGAGATTTCGCGATCGCATTTCTGCCCCTGTAGCCTCTGTTAGTGTAATTGAATACGGCGTACATGGCCCTTTACTTCATGTTTTAGCCGATCGCTCTCATTTGGGCCCACATCTGCGGAATTTACCTGGCACTTAAACTCTCAACGTCTAGTTCAATACATTACTTAGCAAGACAGAATTTGTCAACCATAAAACATTTTTCCAAAAGATTTGGCAACTTTTCTTACAGTAATTTGCCTGACTATCGGATAAAACTGTAATGACAACTATCGCCGGGGGGAAATATCTTTGATTCGGCAATAATCCTTTTTCTAAAATTTTTAAATAATTCTGGTTTTGCTAAGGTATACTCCGAGTAGTAGTTGCTTCCAGCAATTCCTCTGCTTTGCTGTAAATATTAAAGTAAAGCAATGTTTTTACCGGAGTTAGAAAGTAATGTTAGAACCAGCAAAAACTGTCCTCATTTATCAAAAACAACCAGGAATTAAAGAATTCTCCAAAGGTGAAGTAATTTTTGAAGCTGGAGAAATTGGTGCTGTGATGTATGGTGTACTCGAAGGTGTAGTAGATTTATATGTGGGTAATAAAGTTGTAGAAACGATCGAAACAGGTGATGTATTTGGAGAAGGAGCATTAGTTCATGAATCACATAAAAGGGCTACCACAGCTGTTGCGAAAACTAATTGCAAACTTGCATATTTAGATAAAGACAGATTTCTGTTTGCAGTGCATGAAACACCTGTTTTTGCCCTAGAAGTAATGCGGAGTTACTCAAATCGTCTGCGACGCTTAAAAGAGGCATTTTAAACTTGCTGCAAGGGGCAGAAGTTTTCAGTAGTTAATCAAAAATCGGAATCGATCCCAATGAAAATACTAGTTCTCAATGCTGGATCTAGCAGTCAGAAAAGCTGCCTTTATTCCCTAAAAGAAGAAGCGCTACCAGTGCAATCACCGAAACCAATTTGGGAAGCACAAATTGATTGGAGTCACCATGAAGGTGTTGCAGAACTGAAGGTAAAAACAATTCATGGGGCTGTTTTAAAAGAGGAATTAAACGCCCAATCTCGCCAAGAAACTGTTGAGTATATGCTGAAAAGTCTTTGGCAAGGTGAAACTAAAGTAATTGATAGTTTAGCAGAAATTGATTGCGTTGGTCATCGGGTGGTGCATGGAGGAGATAAGTATAAAGAAAGTAGTTTAATTACCAAAGAAGTTAAAGAAGCGATCGCTGATTTTGCCAAATTCGCCCCCGTACATAACCCAGCTAATTTACAAGGAATTGAAGCTATAGAACAAATTTTAGGCGAAAAAGTGGCACAAGTTGCTGTGTTTGATACAGCTTTTCATGCCAAAATGCCGGAAGCAGCTATTGTCTATGCCCTACCTTATGAATTTTACGAACATGGCATTCGTCGCTACGGATTTCATGGCATTAGTCATCAATATGTTTCCCAACGTGCAGCCCAACTTTTAGGCAAAGATTTAACATCATTAAAATTAGTAACCTGTCACTTAGGAAATGGTTGTTCTTTAGCAGCGGTAAAAAATGGACACAGCATTGATACAACAATGGGATTTACTCCCACTGCTGGATTAATGATGGGAACTCGTTCAGGAGATATTGACCCAGGAATTATTATAGACTTGTTGCGAAGGGGTCATACAGGCGAACAAATCGATGATATTTTTAATCGTCGATCGGGATTTTTAGGACTTTCGGGAATATCTGCGGATATGCGAAAAATTGAAGAAGCGATCGCCCAAGGTAACACCCGTGCTCAACTCGCATACAATGTTTATCTTCACATATTACGCTCTTTTATTGGTGCGATGATTGCCTCTTTGGGCGGTGTAGATGCTTTAGTATTTACCGCCGGAGTTGGGGAAAATGCTGCTAATTTGCGTGCTGATGTTTGTGCATCTTTTGAGTTTTTAGGGCTAAAAATTGACGAGGAGAAAAATAACCATAGACCTGTAGATCAAGATATTTCTACACCTGATTCCCCAGTCAAAGTTTTAGTAATTCACACACAAGAAGATTGGGCGATCGCTCAAGAGTGTGTCCGTTTAACTCAATTGTCAGTCATTCCCAGTCCCTTGTAATACCTATACAAGAAAGATTGTAGAGACGTTGTATACATTGTAGAGACGTTGTATACAACGTCTCTACAATGCGGGTAATCGATCGGACATGATAAGATTGAAGTCGCTACAACGAAAAAAAAAGACGGTTGTCCCGTCTTCTTTACATTCAAAACCAAATTCTATGTAAAATAGCTTCAGCAGTAGAAGTCTAATTTCCTGATTTTGGCTTCAAAGCTAGTAAAACTTCCATTTGGCTAGTTGATGAATCTGGCTGAGTAGCAGTGATACCAATACCCCGAATTGAATTGAGAAAAGCACTAACTTCTGGAGGTATTGTACTTGCTTGAGTGCTAGGCAAATTACGATTCATCAAAGCCATTGTTTTGTCCATATCCAGGTAAAAATAACCACCATTTGGCTTCGGTAAAGTATTAGTAATAGCTTTAAATGATGGGCTATTTTCTAGAGATTGAGAATTACTAGCCATTGCGTCAACAACGGAACTACCTGTAGCGATAAACAGTGATTCTCCATCTAACCAACCATAACCTAACCAAGCTTCTTGTCCAGGACTTGACCATTCGGTAATAGTTTTCCCTTGAATATTTCTTTGGGTTACATTAATTGAATTAGTCTTGGCTAATTCATTGATTTTTGCTAAAATGTTTTCGGCACTGGAATTAGCCAATTTGATTTTTTTTCAGGCATTTTTTTAAGCTTTACTCAGATAGTTATTACAGAGTTGAAAAACTAGCTCTCACCCTGAGAGCATCCCTAGACTTGCTAATATTTCTACTAGTAAATACTTCAACCTGAAAAAAAGCTATTCCAGAAGGCATTAAGGACTTTGTAGGGGCAATTCATGAATTGCCCCTACAGCGTCCGCCCCTGGAACCTCTTTGCCTCTTACAACTTGGTGGTTTCCAAAACTTGTGGTTCTTGGAACAACGGCGTACTCAAGTAACGTTCGCCAAAACTTGGTTGTATCATCACAATTAAACGACCTGCATTTTCTTCCCGTTTGCCAATTTTAATTGCGGCTGCTAAAGCTGCACCGGAAGAAATACCAGAAAGCAAACCTTCTTCTCTTGCTAAACGACGACTGAAATACATCGCTTCATCATCTGCAACTGGAATTACTTCGTCTATTAATTCTACTTTCAAAACTTCGGGAACAAACCCCGCACCAATACCTTGAATTTTATGAGGGCCTGCTTTTCCCCCTGAAAGCACTGGACTATTTACAGGTTCAACTGCGATCGCTTTAAAACTTGGTTTGCGCTGTTTAATTACTTCCGCAACTCCGGTTAAAGTACCACCAGTACCAACACCAGCAATTAAAAAATCTATTTCTCCATCTGTGTCAGTCCAAATTTCTTCAGCAGTGGTTTCGCGGTGTATTTTCGGATTAGCTGGGTTGCGGAATTGCTGCAACAGATAACCATTAGGAATAGTAGCAGCAATTTCTTCCGCACGGCGAATTGCTCCCCGCATTCCTTCCATACCTGGAGTTAATTCTAAGGTGGCACCATAAGCTTTGAGCATATTACGTCTTTCGATGCTCATTGTCTCTGGCATGGTGAGAATTAATTCGTAACCTTTGGCAGCTGCTACCATTGCCAAAGCGATGCCTGTATTACCAGAAGTTGGCTCAACTAAAACGGTTTTTCCTGGCTGAATTAATCCCGCTTCTTCTGCTACTTGAATCATACTTGCGCCAATGCGGTCTTTTACAGAAGCAGCTGGGTTCATCCCTTCCAATTTGACCACAATTTGTGCTAAACATCCTTCTGATTGCGGAATTCGATTTAACTGTACTAGTGGGGTGCGTCCAATCAATTCTGTTACATTACGAGCAATTCGCATTTTCTACTCCTTAACGCGCATGAGAGTTTAACTTTTGGCTTTCATCCCAGTGATCAGAGAAGTCCTGTAAGGTATGGCGCTGCTTGCTCGTAATTACTACCTGGTTCTCAAAGAGCTAATCAAGCGTTTCGCACCCTACTGGACAATTTTATCTCTGACAAAGTATGATATTTAATTATACTACGGTTAGTCGATTGGATTATTGTACTTATTGCAACAAAAATCTACTTTTCCTTTAATTTCAACTTTTCTTAAGTAATTCAATTACTTAAATTTCTTAATTAATAGCTTTTTTTCCGCCTAACTTCCCTCACCGATCTGTAGTTTTTACTTGGGCTAAAAAATTTTTGATTAGCTTGGTTCTAGATAGTTACCCAAACAAATAACTAGAAAATTATGCTTTAAAATAACTTTAAAATCCTCCCATATCTTTGATATTAATTTTTGTTAAATAAAATATTATATGTGTAAATAAATTTTAACATCTGATATGTTTAACAATTCATTTGCAGTAGCAAAGTGAACTTTAACGTCAAATAAAAAGCCTCGATCGCGAGTTAAAGAAAGCATGGGAAAAGTTAATAATTCTCTAAATGTATCCGCAGAAATTTCTGATGGTATGGCAGAAACAGAGCGGAAAATAGGGCAAGTCTACTTCATTAGGCATGGTGAAAGTACTAGCAACGAACGCAATATTTTTGCGGGGGTGCTGGATGTTGGATTAACAGCATTTGGTAAGTTGCAAGCACGTCGCGCCGGAATGGATATTAAGAAAAGAGGCATCAAATTTGATGCTGTATATGTTTCGCACATGAGAAGGGCGCGGCAAACTTGTCAAATAGCAGTTGATGTCAGCCAATCACTCAAATCACCAGATATTCCGATTAATATCGATCACCGCATTGGTGAGAAATCTTTTGGGATTTTTGCTGGGAGAAATTTGAATTTGTTGCGCCTTGCTTTGGGCTATGAAGGCTTCGAGGAAATGCTACATTCGCATAATGAAGCTCCTCCAGCTGGGGAAAAAATAGACCAAGTTTATGCGAGGGCTGCTAGTTTTTATCGGGAAAAAGTTGTTCCCCATTTGGAACAAGGCGAAGATGTTCTCGTAGTGTGCCATCAGTATGTTTTGGAGCCTTTAGCGCTTTATTTAAGTGGCTTACCACCAACGGCTTATAAACATTTGAAGTTGCCAAATGGTAAGGCTCTGAGTAAAGAAGAGTTGACTAAGTTCCGTGATAAAGAATCTAGCGGTAGTGCGGAGTTACGGAAAAAGATCAACGATCTTTCGATTATGTGGGCGATTTTGCTCTATGCTGTGTCATTTTTAGTTGGCAGTTTGGCGAGAGCTTTGAGCGCTTCTGATTATCAACTGCTTCCGCCAGTTTTTACTTGGTTAATTGTTGCTTGTTTGGCAGTTTCCACTTTTTATACTTATCTGGATATTGACTTTGCTGGAACTAGGGGTAAAGTAACTCCGACTGTCAAGTGGATAGTTAATGGTTGGATGTTAGTTCGATGGGCGATCGGACTATTTTTAATATTTTCAGGAATTTTGTATCAAAGTCCGGCAGACTTATACAAAATTTTGTGGGTGTTATTTTGGATGGTGCCCCCAGCTTTGACTTCGCCAGTTTTATCAGTACTTTGGGGCGGGAATCTTTATCCCTCTGCGGTGCTGTCTCGGTTGTTATCAATAGTTGCTCCTTTGGCGCTTCTAGGGACTTTTGCTCTTGCACCTTTACCAATTAAAGTTGACAGTTTGAACTTTTTCTTTGTCATTTTAATTGTAGGTTTAGCAATTCCCGCTGCGATCGCGCAATATTGGCGGGGTAAATCTCCTGTAGAATCAAATCACCACAGTAAAAACTGGAAATTTATCGGTGTTTTAGCTGTGGCAATTATGGCTTTATTTACAGGCTTCCAGTTTACGCCATATACGATTATTTCCGACTTATTTACTTCAGCTGCGCCTGAGCGATCGATCGCCTGTTTACAACAACTAGCACTAGCAGTATTAATCTTTATCTTCATGCGTTTAGCTGCTACCTTAACTTACGTATTTTCCAACGGGAAAATCATCAAAGCCGAAGCACAAGACGCTTACATTCTATTAGTGAATCCCAACTTTTTCCTCTGGGCTGCCCTATTCATGAGCGCAGTTAGCGTAGTTCCCAACCCAGATACTTTGAAATATGCCGCTTTTTGGGCAGCACTAGGTTTCTTCTGCATCCCCATAATTGAGCAAATTTTGTTCATGAATCTTTTCAGCAATGACATATTGCGCGAAACATTGCAATCCTCAAGAATGGCAACAGAAGATATCAGAAAACTGTTCCTAGAATTGGATAAAGACGGCAGTAAGTCACTGGATAAAGACGAGATTTTTGAACTGTTAGGCATGATTGAAGACTTAACAGTAGGCGAACGTAGTCCTGAAGAAGTTAGAAGACACATTACTGATTATCTGTTCCACATTCTCGACAGTGATAAAAATGGCACTGTTGACTTACAAGAGTTAGAAGATTACGTATCGGTGTATGGGTTAGTTGCTAACCTAAACGCTGCCGCATAATGCAACTCGGTTTGTGTGATTAAACAAAGAGAGGTTAGCACAGATTTTATGCTGACCTCTCTTCTCCAATCTTTATTAACTAGAAATTTCCCCGACAAGTACAAGAGAGCCAAAAAAACTTTGAAAAGTTGCAATATTAAATTATTATTTGTTTTAGTACAATTTTATCTAAAATATGTTTAAATTGTTGTGGAGTAATATTGTGTTCTAGAAAAATATGTCTTTAAATGTTGAACTGTTAGAGCAAAGTTTTGCACAAATAAAACCTCACTCTGAGGAATTTGTAGCTAGTTTCTACGAAAACCTGTTTACAGCTTACCCAGAAGCAAAGGCGTTATTTGCCAAAACTAATATGGCGGAACAACGTAAACATTTGTTAGCGGCATTAGTCTTGGTAGTACAAAATTTACGGAAGCCAGAGGTTTTAGTGGAAATTCTTCAAACTTTAGGAGCTAAACATCTCAAATACGGAACACTTCCCGAACATTACCCCTTAGTTGGGCAAGCATTACTAACAACTTTTGGGCAGTATCTTCAGCAGGATTGGACTCCTGAAATTAAGCAAGCATGGACAGATGCTTTGGAAGCAATTACTGCTTTGATGTTACAAGGTGCAGCAGAAGTATCTTCTTAGAACTCACATTCCGCACTTCAAAATGTAGTAAATAACTAAACATTTTGGGTAGCTTGGCGAGTACTTCAAGTATTTTTATTGATAGCTAAGCTACTCAGGATTGGTGTAATACTTTCTCTATTAACGTAAGTTGCTAGTTACGGTTGAGTAGGGTGCGTCAGACCGATAAATTTAGCTATCTTACCCAAAATTCTGCTATCTGACGCACCCTACAGCCTCAAAATTAATAACTAGCAACTTGAGTTATTATAGATTGACGTGCGGAATCTGCAATATCAGGCTTTCAGAAGGTGGCAATTACAAAAGAACGGATTTTTGAGATAATAAATATACTAACAGGAAAAGGATTACTCATGAAATTGGATAAGTTTGTCTTAGCCGAAAAAATGGCATTTCTCATTTCAATTCCACCAGAAAGCAATTTAGCCAAATTACTTTCTTTTTGTTTAGCAACAAAAACTAGACACAATACTTCAGGAGTAGAGATTCTCAAGCTAACTTACGAACTAATGGAAAACCCATCCAATTTACCTTATTGGGTTCAAGATATCATGGGAATCGATTTAGATTATAGCGCCAATGAATGGAAAGCTTTGGGAGAAATGGGCATCAAAGATCCAGCAGAATTCATGGCTAAACTTTATCAAGAATTAGCGGAGTTAAATTTATAGCATCAACCTAAAACTTAAGTAAATGGGTTTTCCGGGTTAACTATAAATTTTTAGCAACTTATCACCAGAAAAACCTATTCATTTGAAACATGAGTAAAAGCATTGATGAATTCAGGATAAAAAAATGTCTTTAAATGTAGAACTGTTAGAGCAAAGTTTTGAGAAAATTAAACCTCATGCTAATGAATTTGTGGTGAGTTTCTACGAAAACTTATTTGCAGCTAATCCAGAAGTCAAACCTTTATTTACCAAAACTGATATGACAAATCAGTACAAAAAGCTGCTAAATTCTTTGGTGTTAGTCGTCGAAAATCTCCGCCAACCAGAAAACTTAGGAGCAGTACTGAATGCTTTGGGAGCTAGGCACGTTAGTTATGGAGTAATTCCTAAATATTATGGCCCAGTTGGTGCAGCTTTACTTACTACTTTTGAACAATATCTCCAAACAGATTGGACTCCTGAAGTTAAGCAAGCTTGGTTAGCTGCTTATCAAGCTATTACGGCTGAAATGTTAAAGGGTGCAGATGAAATATCCTCACCAAAAGTGGCAGCAACAGTAAAGCCTGCGGAATCAACAGTAAGTCAGCCTGAAACAAAGCCAGAAAAAGATCCGAAACAGCGAGAAAAAACTACTATTCAAGACTTGCTTAAAGTTTTCACTAATATTCCGAAAAAACTTGTTGATACTTTTTGGGTGTTACCCACTTGGTTAGTCGCGGTTAGTGCAGCTTTATTGTTTATTTTAGCCTATTTATTTGCTAATGAAAATTCTGTTATTTCGGAAATTGTGGAAAGTGCTGATGTATTGAGTTTAGTAATTGCCTTAGTTTTGTTTATTAAGGAAGCTCCCGATCGCCGCAAGCAATTTCACTACCAAGCTTGGAGTACAATTGATGCAGCACATGGAGTAAAAGTTAGTTACGCCAGACTTTTAGCACTACAAGATTTAAATGAAGATGGCGTTTCTTTGCGAGGTTTGGACACTTCTGGTGCAGAATTAGTAGATATTAATCTTCCTAAAGCTAATCTTAGTTCAGCTAATTTAAGTGCAACGGATTTAACTAATGCTAACTTAAGTTACGCCAACTTGGACAATGCTAACCTCAGTCAGAGCAAACTTAGTGGTGCTAATCTTAGTCATGCTAACTTTGGTTTTGCGAAGTTGAATCAGGCTAATCTTAGTAGTGCTAATCTTAGTAACGCTAATTTAATCTGTGTAGATTTAACTCAAGCTAACCTCAGTGGTGCTAATTTAAAAAATACTAGTTTAAGTGGTGCAAATTTGGAGGGCGCTTACCTAACTGGTGCCAATCTTAAAGGTGCTAAAGTGAGTGATTTTGAGTTGAGTGTTGCTTTCCTTGAAGGCGCAATTATGCCTAATGGGAAGAAATTTAAATCAGCAGAAACAGCAAAAGATAATTCATAGTTTCAAGAATTGAAAATCATGGATATTACAGAAGCGACTCTCCCGGATTTATGGTGATAACAAAATCTTATTTAACTGATTTGGTGTGTTAGGCACGGGCGATAAATTCAGCATTTCAACGCATAAATAAATTCCCGTGCCTTTTCTTGAATGCCGTAGGCTATACGCACCGTTTCCCTGGTTTGTAACATATATGAACATTTTTCCCGATTAACCCGAAAGAGCCATCCAAAATTGGGATATGGTAACAAGTAGTGGTAATGTTAATTTGGTTTTACGAGGATTACTCACAGAAATTAGTCGTTTAGAAAGTGAGCAAAAAAATGATTAGTTTTCTACAGCAGCCCGTTGCGGGGGGAGTTCCGCAGGGAGATGGGCAACTTTACCATTAAGCTCGCTCATTTCTACTCCAATTTCAATTGCTTTGGGAATAGCAGCGAGGTTAATACCTTCTTCGTTGAAACGTTGTTGAATTAGACGAATAACATCTGCGTAAGTTTCCCAAAAATCATCTTTTTTCGTCCATCCACCAGCAAACACACTGATATAGTAGTCTTCAATCTGCCAGACAAAAGTACTAGGAGCAGGTTCTGCCAGCACTTTAGGATGAGATTTGATAGTTTCTACAATTAGTTGCTCTACTTTTTTGAGGTTTTCGTCAAAGTCGATCCGGAAAGAGAGCATGATTTTGCGGTTTTTGTCGTGGCTCAGGTTTTCGATCGTATCACTCCAAATATTGTTATTAGGAATAGTAAATATCTGACCACCAAAACCTTTAATCTTCGTATTAGCTAAGGTAATAGCCTCTACCCATCCCCAAAGCGATCCTACTTTTACTTCGTCGCCCACATCGAAGGGTTTGTAAACCATGATCATCAAACCGCTGGCTAAGTTGCCAAGGTTGCTTTGCAGCGCGAATGCGAGGACGAAACTCACACCCCCAAGCAAGGCTAAAACGGGGCCAAGGCTGACTTCCAGTGCGGTTAAAGCTAGCAAGAAACCGACTACAACTCCGCCACGTTTGACCAGCATGACAATAAAATGGCGCATAATTGCTGATGTACCGCCAAATTTGGAAAGTATTTGATTGAGCAGCGCACCCAGGATTTGAGAAACAACGATCGAAGCCAGAATAATCCCAGTAAACTTCCCGAAATTAGTTGCCCAACGCAAACCTCCTTCGCTAGATTGTGCCCAGCTAATCAGCCGCAAGCCCAGCCCCTCAGTGTCTTTGGCATCTACTTCGACAGCAGTAACTGCTTGAATGTATTGGCGGTAAGACTTAACATCGCCACCTTTTCTTTCTAGTTCTTCTAAGACTGCGTTTAGGCGATCGATCAGCGCCGTCTGCTGTCCTTGAAGTTCCGTAACAGTAGTAACGAGTTGATTCTTCGCTTCCGCCTCAGCTTCAGCACTCTTTTCTAACTTTTGCTTTGTTGTTTCCAACTGCTGTTGTTTTTGTTGCAAGTTCTGTTCATTATTTACAACTCCGGGTGAACCAGCAACTTTTTCCTCTGGGTTGTTTTTAATTTCGGTTTTATCCAGTGCAGCTGTAGCGTTGTTGAGGTTTTGGGATGACTGCTGAGTTTTATCAGTCCCTACCCCTAACTCTTTGAGTAGTTGTTTTAGGGCTGCATCTGCTTTTTCTAATTGTTGGGTAGCTTTCTGATATTCTGGTGTATCTGGTTGAGCGCCTTTTTGCGCTTCTTGAGCATCCTCAACTTCTTTAATCGCTGCTTCTAGTTTCTCAATTTTTTTGGTTGCGTCTTGATAAGCTAAAGAGCCAGCAGTCTGTTTATCTCGATCGGCTTTTGTTTGCTCGATCGTTTGTTTCGCTGTTTCCAGGTTGCCCGTTTTCTTAGCTTTTTCTAATGCCTCACGCGCTGTTGCATCTTTTCCTAATTCTGCTTTAGTTGTTTTGGCTTCATCAACCGCTTCTTGGGCTTTTTTCAGGTTTTCTTGGGCTTCTTCTACCTTTTTTGTGGCTTCTTGATATTGCGGCGAACCCGGTGCAGCACTTTTTTGTACTTTCTCGGCTTCTTGGAGAGCTTGTTTAGCTTTTTCTAAGGCTTCTGCACCTTCTTTTTGTTTGGCAATAGCTAAATTTTGCCGCTTAATTGTAACTTCAGCCTCGCTGATTTCTTTGGCTTTATTTTGCAGCACTAACATCCACGCTGCTGCTTCGTTTTGCACTTCTTCTAGCGTCAGCGGTTTGAGGATCAGTTTCAGTTCATCGACTGGAATATCAAGCTGTTTAGTTGTGGTTGCAGCTTTGGGATCTGGTGGTTTTGTTGGTTGAACTGCTTCCACCTTTTCCGTTTTCGCTTCTGATGTTGATTCTTGCTCTTGCGATCGTACCGGAGTCACCCACACTGCACAAATACCAATAACTCCTGCAAGAATAATAGCTCGAACTCTATAATGCTTCATTTATTACATTCTCCTGATCCGTATTTTTTATTTCCGGCTCACCCAAATAAAATCGTTGGGTAGGGATTCCTCTTGTTAACTCAGAGATTCAAACTCTGCTATTAAAATAATACCCGCTCAATTGCTAATAATTACTAATGGATTGTTAAAATTTTTATATTTATGTAACTTTAGATAGATGCTATAGCAACAAACATAAGGTAAGCGCCAAAATTGCGACTTTCTTCCGTCAAGAAATCCGGTTTATGTATAAAATTTAACTTTAAAGGACTGAAGCCCTCACAACGAACTTTTCCCCGAATTTCAATTAAGCTGTTGGTTGTGGTATTTTAGCGAGATTTTCGGCATAAATATTCACTGCTAAATAATACCAAATCCGGCTTAAATACCCCCCTTATTCTTTAGTCTTTGTCAAGCGGACTAAGTTTTGTGTAGCACGTATTTCAATCGCCCAATCATAATGGGGGTAACTGTCGAGAAAAAACCGGGTTTCTTTAAACCCGGTTTCTGTGGAAATTTTTATTTTGTTGGACTTCAGTCCTGAAAACGAACTTTTTAACTTTGTGAAATTAAGCTGTTGGTTGTGGTAATTTAGCGAGATTTTCGGCGTAGATGTTTACTGATAAATTATCATCTGCGCGGTTCATTAGCGATCGCCTCACCTCACCCAAAATCAGCGGTTGCGAAACCCCCGCTTCTGGGTGAATCATTGTTCTAGCACGAATGACTAAACTATCACTACCCAATCTGCCATAAGAAAACAAATCTGCGGCGGCTTGACGCAAAGTTGCATCTAATTCAGACTGAGTTATTGTGGGGGGAACTGCGATCGAAGCTAAAGTAGCCCCATTATCAAAAACCACCGAATAGCGAATTGCACCAGGAATAGTAGTATGAGTAAACAACCCTAAACCTAAAGCAAATAAACCACCAGTTAACACCCCCATAAACCCAGTAGCACCAACAAATCGAAACCGAAATCCCCACTTAAAAACAAAAGCTATTACAGTCAAAACCGCACAACCTAAAGTTAGAATCCCCGCCCACTTACCAGCAATTAAAAAATCAGTTGTTGTTAACATAACTTCTGCCATCTTTGATTTTCAATTTTCGATTTTAAACCAATATTAGGTACGTTGTTGCGCTGTCTTCGCTATAGTGGCGCTAAAGCGCAACAACGTACCCAGTTTATAATTGATTTCCCCGGAAAAATCCCCACCTAAAATCTCAACAAACTGCAATTAAGCTTCCTCTTTTTCATTACTGATAAAGCCATTTGAATCAGCATTAGCAGCTGATTGCAACGCCGCTTTTAAAGCGTGCCAAGTTAGATTAGCACATTTAATTCGCACAGGGAATTGGGCAACCCCTTGCATAACATTTAATTTTCGCAACTCCTTGGGAAACTCCGCCTCACCTTTCATCATCCCTTGGAAACGTTCCACCATTTCCAAAGCATCGGTAACAGTTTTCCCCTTTAAAGCTTCCGCCATTAAATCAGCAGAAGCCATCGAAATTGCACAACCTTCCCCCTCAAATTTGGCATCTACAATTGTGTCGCCAGCATCATTTAGCTGTAACGTCAATTCGATCGTATCGCCACAGGAAGGATTATGCCCTTTTTGATATCGATGCACCGGATTAGTTTTACCCTTGTGCCTGGGTGTTTTATATCTTTCTAGAATTACCTGTTGATACAGGTCGCGCAAATTGCCCAAAGTCATAATTCGACTGGTATTATGTTATTTAACTTTATACTTGATTGTAACGGTAATTAAACCTCTCGATTGTTAAATTGGTAAATCCGCACGAGGGTTAAAGGTTTCAATTTGGCGGATTTTTTCATAAAGTTCTCTTTCCCTAGAACTAATCTCTTTCGGAATCACAATTTGAATTTCCAACAATTGATCGCCCCGACTACCATCTTCCATCGGATAACCTTTATTAGCAAGGCGCAATCTTTGACCTGATTTTACACCCGGAGGAATGTTCATTTTTACCCGTCCATCTAAAGTTGGCACTTGCACTGGTGCGCCCAAAACTGCTTCACTGGGAGTAATCGGTAATTGGCAAACAATATCTGCACCTTCCAACTTATAAAACGAGTGGGGAGTAACAGTAATTTTCAGATAAAGATCGCCACCGCCAATGCCCTGACCTTTCAAACGAATGCGTTGATCTGTTACCATTGCGGGGGGCATATTTACTTCTAAACTGCGCCCATCTTCCAAGCGAATTCTTTCTACTCCCCCTGTGTAAGCTCTTTCTAATGGTAAAGTTAATCGCGCTTCAATATCTTTGCGAGTTGGACGAGAAGGAACGGTGTAACTAACTTTAGTATTTCCGGGTCGAAATTCATCTTCTGCGACTTTAGCACGGGAATTCATGTCTTCTTCCGTTGCTACCCGGACTTTTTTGTTACTGCGTCCTAATAGTTCATCGATGAATTGACCAAACTCGGTAAATTGGCTGTAATAGTCATCATCTTTGTCATCACGATTACCATTAAACCAACTTTTGCCACCACGATTCGATCGACCTCCCCCAAATCCTCTTTGCTTCCAATAGCGACTAAACTGATCGTATTCTGCACGTTTATCAACATCGGAAAGTACTTCGTAAGCTTCACCGATATCTTTAAATTTTTCTTCCGCTTCTTTGTTTCCCGGATTTAGATCGGGATGATATTGTCTAGCTAATCTCCGGTAGACTTTTTTAATTTCTTCTGCTGATGCTTCTCTGGGAACACCCAGTATTTCGTAATAGTTTCTAAAGTTTTCCATAGTTTAGTTGTTTTATGTCATTGGTTATTTGTCATTGGTTATTTTGTCTTATGTCATTGGTCATTTGTTATTTGTTTATCGCTAATCACAAATGACCAATGACAGGTGACTATTTATATGACAAATTAGAACCAATCATCGTCATCATCATCATCCCAATCTTGTCTTTGCGGTTGTTGGCTTCTTCGACCTGTTCCAATACCATCAGAAGTATTGCGAGAACGATTAGACCCTGTACCATTGTAAGAGCGATCGTCACGAATCGCGTCCCGGCGATCGTCATAGCGGCGAGCGTCATAATCACGATTATTATTACCGTAGTAAGGTCTATCTCTGTCTCTAAAATCGAAGTCGTCATCGTCATCATCCCCAGAGAAAGCGCGACGAATCGATCCAAATAAATCGTCTTCTTCTTCGGTATAACGCAGCCGCACTTCCCGATTCATTTCATATAGAATATCCTGCAAATCTGCTTGACTTCTATCAATTCCCGCATCATCATTTTTAGCTAAATAATCGCGCAATTCTCGCACTAAACTTTCAATGCGGTAACGATATTCATTAGCAAACTGCATTCCCAAATCTATACTTACTTCTCGCAGTTGTCTTTCGGCTTGAGTTGCTAAAGATTCGGCACGATTTCGCTTTTCAATTCTTTCTCTTTGCAAGCGATCGACTTCCGCATATTCTTCCGCATCCCGAATCATTTGTTGCACTTCACTTTCACTTAAAGTCGAAGCTTCTTGAATCGTAACTGTTTGTTCTCGACCTGTGCTTCTATCTAATGCCGTGACTTGCAAAATTCCGTTAGCATCAATGTCGAAAGCGACTTGAATTTGAGGAATTCCTCTCGGCGCAGGTGGGATTCCTAATAACTTAAATCGACCCAAAGATTTATTATCTTTTGCCATTTCCCGTTCCCCTTGGAGAACGTGAATTTCTACCATTGTTTGGTTGTTTTCTCCGGTCGAAAAAGTATCAGATCTTCTCACAGGAATTGTTGTATTGCGGGGAATCAATTTTTTCATTACCCCGCCGATTGTTTCCAATCCCAAAGATAACGGAGTCACATCTAATAACAGGATATCTTTAAATTCTCCTGCTAAAATTCCCGCTTGCACTGCTGCACCAACAGCCACAACTTCATCAGGATTGATGTTTTGGTTAGGTTCGATATCGATAATACTAGCCACCAAATCTTGTACCATTGGCATTCGCGTTCCCCCGCCAACAAGTACCACTTCATCGATATCTTCTGGCAACATATTGGCATCAGCCAAAGCCCGTTTTACAGGTCTGCGGAGACGGCTAACTAAATCGGTGCATAAGCTTTCAAATTGCGATCGCGTTAACCGAGTTTCCAAATGTACCGGGCCATCTTGAGTTGCCGCAATAAATGGTAAATTGATTTCAGTAACAGTAACACCAGAAAGCTCAATTTTTGCCTTTTCGGCTGCTTCCATTAAGCGTTGTAAAGATTGGCGATCGCGTCTTAAATCAATCCCTTCCTGTTCCAAGAATTGTTCCGCCAACCAATCAACAATCTTACTATCAAAATCATTCCCCCCCAACTGAGTGTCACCGCTAGTCGCCTTAACCTCAAAAACCCCATCACCAACCTCTAAAATCGACACATCAAAAGTGCCACCACCCAAATCAAACACCAAAATAGTTTGATTTTCCCGCTTATCTAAACCATAAGCCAAAGCCGCAGCCGTAGGCTCATTGAGAATGCGCTTAACTTCTAAACCTGCAATTCTTCCCGCATCTCTTGTCGCTTGCCGTTGCGAATCGTTAAAATATGCCGGAACCGTAATTACCGCCCCTGTAACTGGCTGTCCCAAGTAACGACTGGCTTCATCCGCCAACTTTTTGAGCACCATTGCCGAAACTTCCTCTGGTGCAAAATCCTTATTCAGACGGGGACACTTAATCTTAATATTTCCCTGTTCATCCTTGCGAATCGTATAAGGCACTCGCTTCGACTCTGGGCTAGTTTCCGCATACTTACGCCCGATAAACCGCTTCACCCCATAAAACGTATTTTGCGGGTTAAGCACAGCTTGTCGCCGCGCCATTTGCCCTACCAGACGTTCCCCATCCTTGTTAAAGCCAACTACAGAGGGAGTAGTCCGCATTCCTTCGGCATTGGCAATTACCAAGGGTTTGCCACCCTCCATTACAGCTACCACTGAGTTTGTTGTACCCAAGTCAATGCCGACTACCTTTCCCATGCGTTACTGTTCTCCTCGCCTCTATTAAATAATGTTGAGAACTATTGCTGAAATTATTCTATCTTGCCAGCGGCAGATACATCGGGGAAAGGCAGAGGGCAGGAAGCAGAAGGCAGAAGGTAAGAGTAAAAGCAAAAGGCAGAAGGTAGGAAAAGTAATGGTTTCAGCAATTGATAGTGTTCATTACTGAGATCTTGCACTAGTCCCAACATCCACCTGGAAATCAATTTCCAGGCTAATAGCTAAAGTCCTCTAAAGAGGACTACAGGACTTACGCAAAGCCTCTATTTGTAGGGTGCGTTAGTGCTAACGTAACGCACCATCCCACTAAAATACTTAGGACTCAAAAACTTTCAGTCCATTTTAATGGACTTGAGCTATTAGCCTGCGAATTGATTCGCAGGCGGATGTTGGGACTAGTGCAAGATCTCAGTATTACAGTTTGGCGATCGCTATAAAATTTTCACATCTAGCTGTAGCATCTTAGCGATGATCGATCATGACCGTTTATTTAAAGAACTACTGACAACCTTCTTTTTCGAGTTCATCGAGTTATTTTTCCCCGAAGTAGCAACATATCTGGAACGTGACTCGCTGACTTTTCTGGATAAGGAAATTTTCACCGATGTTACAGCAGGTGAACAATACGAAGCCGACTTAGTGGCAAAAGTCAGATTTCGAGGTGAAGAATCATTTTTCCTGATTCATACCGAACACCAATCAGAAGCAAGAGGCGACTTCAGCAAAAGAATGTTTCGCTACTTTGCCAGATTGTACGAAAAACACGCTTTGCCAGTTTATCCCATTGCCCTATTTTCCTACGACGTACCACAACGTCCAGAACCAACCTTTCATCGAGTTGATTTCCCCGACTTCCGGGTACTGGAATTTAATTATCGAGTAATTCAGCTAAATCGCCTCAATTGGCGCGATTTTCTGCGTTACCAAAATCCAGTAGCTAGTGCGTTAATGGCAAAAATGAGGATAGCACAATCCGATCGCCTGCGCGTCAAATTTGAATGTTTGTGCTTGATGGCTACCTTACGGTTAGATAAAGCACGAATGAAACTGATTTCCGGGTTTATTGACACTTATCTACGTCTGACAGCTGAAGAGGAACGACTTCTCCAAGCTGAAATTAGTACAATTGAACCATCTACAAGGGAGGTAGTTATGGAGATTGTTACCAGTTGGGAACTACAAGGAATAGAGCAAGGACTAGAACAAGGACGACAGCAAGAAGCTTTGTCCTTTGTTCTACGCCAACTTAACCGTCGTGTTGGTAGCGTTGTTCCTGATTTAGAGGCAAGAATTCGCAGTTTATCTGTTGAGAAATTGGAAGATTTAGGTGAGGCGTTGTTAGATTTTTCGGAGGTTGCTGATTTAGTTGATTGGTTGGATAGAGAGGTAACGCCGTAATCTAAAATTTATTTAGGGTGGGCAATATCCACCCTGATTTTTTTCGACAAAGTACTAACAAGCAGATATCCGCTAAAATCTTAACTAAAATATTTCTGATAATCCAAATATTCTATGACACTCAAAGAATTAGAACCAAAACTCCTGGCATTAACACCCACCGAAAAAGCCCAAGCAATTCAACTATTAGCCCAAAGTCTAAGTGACACTTCGCAAGGCATTGAAAAGACTCCTGGCGTGTGTGGCGGTGATGCCACAATTGCTGGAACTCGCATTCCCATTTGGTCACTGATTAATTATCGCCGTTTGGGTGCAAGTGATGCCCGAATCTTACAAGATTTTCCCCATTTGAGTGCAGCAGACTTGGTGAATGCTTGGAATTATGCTCAAGCACATCTAGAAGAAATTGAAGCAGCAATTCAAAGAAATGAGGAAGATTGAAAAATGGCAAGTCTTTATGCTGATGAAAACTTTCCATTGCCAATTGTAGAATTATTACGTTCTTTTGGTCACGATGTTTTAACAGCTAGGGAAGCAGGACAATCTGGATTACGTATTCCTGATGAGGAAGTATTAACTTTTGCTATTAGCAATCAACGGGCAGTTTTAACCAGAAATTGGACTGATTTTATCCGACTACATCGCTTACAACCTGAACACACAGGGATTATTATCTGCAAAGAAGACTTAGATACGGAAAGACAGGCTACAAGAATTAATGAAGCTATTTCTAATGAAGGAGATTTGAGAGGCAAATTGATTCGTGTGATTCGTCCACCTAGATGAAAGTCAAGCGATATCAAAATCTTTTCCTAATTCCCATTACTACTGGAGTAATCAAGCTAATGGAAGAACTAATCACCCTGAAAGAATTACTACATCAAGGCAATATTGCAGAAGCTTTGTTAATCGTAGAAGAACTCGAAGAGATGAACAAATCTGATAAATTAAACAAAATATTTAGTTATGGCATCATTTTATTATTACACCTGATTAAACAAGCCGTCGAAAATCGCACTACTAGGTCTTGGAATCTGTCAATTCGTAATTCAGTTACGCAAATTCAACGCACCAATCGCCGCCAAAAAGTTAAAGGAACTTACCTGACTGAAGATGAATTAAGAGAAACTTTACAAGAAGCTTACGATTTGGCTTTGGAAAAAGCAGCATTAGAAGCTTTTGAAGGACAATATCAAACAGAAGAATTAGGTGAATTAGTTAATCAATAAAAAATAATTCAAAAAGCAATGAATTTGATAATTGAATAATAATTACCCTGTCCTCTAGAGACAAAAAATAAAGAATTCCCAGTCCCCAGTCCCCAGTCCCCAATCCCCGATCGCCACAATTTTTGCAAAATGTAACGGACTGTAAAGTATAATGAGAGCGATAAAGACGCAAGCAAAATTAAGGGTAATACCATACGAATGCGAGTTGCGATCGCTGGAGCAGGTCTAGCAGGACTTTCCTGCGCTAAATATCTCACAGATGTCGGTCACACCCCGATCGTCCTAGAAAGCCGAGACGTACTAGGAGGATTAGTGGCTGCATGGAAAGACAAAGACGGCGACTGGTACGAAACTGGATTACACGCTTTCTTCGGAGCCTATCCCAATATGCTTCAACTGTTCAAGGAATTGGACATCGAAGATCGGCTCCAGTGGAAAGAACATACACTAATTTTCAACCAACCAGAAAAACCTGGAACATATTCCCGTTTTGATGTTCCCGATATCCCCGCACCCTTCAATGTGATTTTATCCATTCTGCGGAACAAGGATATGCTGACTTGGGAGCAGAAAATCCGCTTTGCCATTGGACTACTTCCGGCTGTAGTTCGGGGACAAAAGTATGTGGAAGAAATGGACAAATACTCGCTTTTGGAATGGCTGAGAAGACAAGGTGTTGACGAAAAAGTAAACACTGATATCTTTATCGCGGCTTCCAAAGCTCTCACCTTCATTAATCCTGATGAAGTATCCGCAACTATTCCATTAACGGCGCTTAATCGCTTCCTGCAAGAGCGCTACGGCTCGAAAATCGCCTTTTTGGATGGATCTCCTACCGAACGGATGTGTCAGCCTCTAGCGGACTATATTACCCAACGTGGTGGGGAAGTTCGGATTAACTCGCCACTTAAGGAAATTGTCCTCAACGAAGATGGCACAGTTAAACATTTTGTGATTCGCGGACTCAACGGCGCACCTGATGAAATTTTGAGCGCAGATGTTTATGTTTCTGCGATGTCGGTTGATGTGGTAAAAGTGTTGTTACCTAAACCTTGGCAGCAAATGGAATTTTTCCAAAAGCTGGAAGGTTTGGAAGGTGTGCCTGTAATTAATTTACATTTGTGGTTCGATCGCAAACTCACAGACATCGATCAACTGCTGTTTTCCCGTTCTGACTTACTCAGCGTCTATGCGGACATGAGTAACACTTGTCGGGAATATGCCAATCCCGATCGCTCAATGCTAGAACTCGTTTTAGCACCCGCGAAAGATTGGATCGATCGCTCCGAAGCAGATATCGTAGCCGCAACAATGGCAGAGTTGAAAAAACTCTTCCCCCACCACTTTGACAGTGATAAGCCAGCCAAATTGCTGAAATATCACATCGTAAAAACGCCTCGCTCAGTCTACAAAGCAATTCCAGGCCGTCAACAACACCGTCCTACCCAAACTACTCCTATTAGTAATTTTTATCTTGCAGGTAGTTACACCATGCAACGTTATTTAGGCAGTATGGAAGGTGCCGTACTTTCTGGTAAGCTGACAGCGCAGGCGATCGCTGAAGCACACCCGCAAACAGCAAAAAAGGTAAACACAACCCCAATCACCTCCCAGCCTGCGACCAATGCTGCAACTGTCTAATTACCCTCGCATGAGAACGCTGGCCTCTTTGGAGCAATCCTACGAACTCTGTCGTCAAATTACAGCTAAATACGCCAAGACGTTTTATTTAGGCGCATTACTAATGCCGGAGGCCAAGCGTCGGGCAATTTGGGCTATTTACGCTTGGTGCCGTCGGACAGATGAACTCGTAGATGGCCCCCAATCAGTCAACACCACTGACGAAACTCTCGATCGCTGGGAACAACAGCTAGAATCCGTTTTTGCTGGCATTCCCCAAGACGATCAAGATGTCGCTTTAGTTGATACCTTGCAACGTTACCCGATGGACATTGAACCATTCCGGGATATGATTGCAGGTCAACGGATGGACTTATACCGCAGTCGATACGAGACTTTTGAAGAACTCAACCTCTACTGTTATCGGGTCGCTGGTACAGTTGGGTTAATGTCTACTGCTGTCATCGGTGTTGATAAGACTATTTACACTGCCCCTTGGAACAAAGATCGAGAAGTTTATATTCCTACAGAAGAAGCGATCGCATTAGGAATAGCCAACCAATTAACTAACATTCTCCGCGATGTTGGAGAAGATGCTCGTCGGGGACGCATCTACCTACCTTTAGAAGAATTAGCTTTGTTTAATTACACCGAAGCTGATTTATTTAATAGTGTAGTTGACGATCGTTGGCGGGAATTAATGCGTTTCCAAATTCAACGGGCACGCAAGTATTTCGTATTAGCAGAAAAGGGGATTCGTGCCCTGAGTACTGATTCTCGTTGGCCTATTTGGGCAGCTTTGATGCTGTATCAAAGAATCTTAAATGCGATCGAACGGAATAACTACGATGTTTTCCGGCAAAGAGCTTATGTTTCTAATTCCACAAAGCTACTATGTTTGCCGATCGCCGGAATACGCTCAAAAGTCCTCTAAAAGTTAATGCTCAACCAGTTAATTTGGTTGAGCTCATATTTATTATTCCTACTAATACGAATAGAAAACGCATACTAATACCAAAGCCTGGTGAGGGTAGAGACTAATATTTGCCATCCAAACCATTATCTTTTTCATGCCGTAAGATTTTTGATTGAATTAAAGAAAAGTACAAGAAAATCTTTATTTGAATTTCAACAACCCCAAGACATCGGCTGCTGAAATTTGCCCACTTTCAATCACGCTGAGAAGAGGTAAAATATCTGCATTGTATTTAACTTCTGGTAATTGATTGGGTAAAAAAACCATCACAGATTTATCATCTGGGTCAATGAACCAACCTAACTTTGTTCCATGTTTAAGAGAGAAAATAATCTTGTTAATCACCCGGTTTGGAGACTGTTCGGGGGAAAGGATTTCTATTATCCAATCTGGGGCAATTTCCACTCGGTTAGAAATTTCTCCATCTTCATCGACAGGAATGCGTGACCACTCGAATACGGCAATATCTGGGACAAGAGAACGCCCTGCAAACGTGCATCGTAATTCTGTAAGTCCATAAATTAATTGCTGTGGTTCGCCAACTCGATTAATAGTAGTTACTAGGCGAGTTTGCAGAATACTATGTTTTCCTTGGGGCATTGGTTTTTGGTAGATTTGATCGTCAATGTACTCACAGGCGGGTTTGGTTTCCGGTAATTGCAGGAACTCTTCTAGAGAAAATTTTGCAGTGAATTGAACTGATGTCATGGTAATAATTAATCCTTTGATTTAAATAATCCTCAAGAACAAATAATTTGAGATTCTCGTTTTTCAGCTTCTTCACTAACAATGCAGACTGCTAGCGGGATAAGCTTCTCCCAACCGTTCAGGAGTAACTCTAATGAGCTTTTTGATGTTTATCTAACCAAGCTTCGATCGCAGATTTTAAGACAGTTTTTTCATTGTTTTTAATTCCTGCTGGGTCGAAGCGATCGCGATAATAAAGCTCAATAATCGGTATAATATCATCAATTAAATCTCCTCCTAGTGAATCTCTTTTCAGTCTATTAATCCAGTTCTTCAAAGACTCAGAAGAATAACGGTTTAATCCTAAATCATTTAAAGCTTTTTCAACTAAATAAAATTCTGAATTCTTTTTAGCTAACTCAGACTTAACAGTAGGTTTTAACGATATTTGCTTCCTCGACAAACGCCGCGCACCTTTTTTTTGCCCACCTCTCCAGATTAAAATAAATACCAAAGGAAAGATTAACCACCAAACATACTTTAATTCGTTATTACCTCGCAAAAATTTGGAAATTCTGAAACTCAATAGCGACCACAAATCAGTTATCAATGATAATTTAGAAGCCGTTGCATCCTCAATATTTGTCCAATCAGCAGGAGTTGTATCTAATACTTGCCATCTGCCATCTAAATATACCATTGTCCAAGCATGAGCATGGCGACTTCGCACAATATATTGATTTTCTAAATTACTAAACTCATGAACTGAATATCCCACAGCATAACGCGCTGGTATACCTGCTGCACGCAACAAAAGTGTAGTAGCAGTTGCAAAATATTCACAATGTCCAGCACGATTTTTGAGTAAGAATGTTGATATAGGTGTTGCATAATTATCTTTACCAGTCAATTGCAGAGAATAAGTAAAGTTTTTCAGAAAAAACCTATCTACAGTGTTTACTATTTCTTGTGGCGATTTTCCTTCGAGCTTCAGTTGACTAATAACTTGATTAAGTGCTGCTTTTTCTTGATTAGGTATTTCTAGATCTTCTGCTGTTGGTGGATTATCTAAAGACAATTCATGATTAAAATAAGCTTGATAATCAATATCGTTAACTTTTCCCGCTACTTTAACTGCGCCAAACTTGTTTTTCTCCAAACGATTCACTGCTAATCCATCAATTTTAAATGTGCCATCTGGTAGTGCTAATAAACCTTGTCCACCACGAAGGTTAGTAGCAATTGTGATTTTAGAACTCTTGGTTGGTTGATTTGCTAAAGTCCAAGTTGTGCCGTTATTGTCAGGTTGAACAACAGTAAAATTAGGTTTAGATGCTACCCAAATTGAAGATTTGTACTTATTATAAGTTGCTTCTCTCAAAAGTCTAGGGGGAGTTTTTTGAGTTTCAGGGTTGACTCTTAAGACGATTTCGTTCGATCGCTTTAATACCCCAATATCTCCAATATTTGTTTGCTTGCTAGATGAATTTGTCGCTAGTTCGCTACCATGACCTAACCAGATAACTACATGGCTTTCTAAACTTAAATGAAGTTGATGCAATCCAATTTGTCCGATAAATCCTATACTTCCAGCAGTTAGCAATAGACCAAGCCAAATTAGCGGAGAAAACCTTTTAGAACGCACCGACCACAGTGCGATCGTTATTAATAAAAACATCCCCAAATAAAAAGATATATTCCCACTATTGGCATTACTAGCTGATAAAATACAAGCGGCGAGATAGGGATAAGTAATATCAATAGTAAACTGCTTATTGTCTTTTCCCTTGTTGCGATTAAATAGCAAAAAAAGTGATGCAGCATCAATATGTTCATCCACCGAGTAAGTTTGCACAATCAAAAGTGGAAATAAGACAACCGGAAGCCACTGTAAAAGTGTATAAACAAAATAAAATGTAGGGTTTTGAATTAACAGAGAAATAAATAGAACAATCAGAATAATTAAGCATAAATTTGCTACACGACGAACATCAATGCTAGTGAACTCCCATCGCCAAGAGATCGATCGAGAACCCTCAATAATTACAGCCATTGGTATGGCAAAAATCCACAGTCCTGTTTGCCATCCCCAGAATATTAAAGCCGCACCAATTAGCAGTGGTGGAGTTTTCATATTTGCATTAATTCCTCTTGGATTTTACCTAAGTTTAAAATATGAAAAGTTGCTAGTTTATCGGTTAAAGATTTCGTATCCCAACTTTCTGCTTCTTTTTCAATAAGAATTAATACTAAAATATGAATACCCATTCCTTTAAGATAGTTAACTAATTTTTGGCGGGATTCATCCCAAGTTAAGAAGATACAAATGCAGCCACTTAGTAAAGAAATCCTCTCCATAACTACCGAGATAATTGAATCAAAAGCTTTATCCTGACAAGCTACAACAGATGCGAGAATTTCCAACATTTTATCAGTATGACTCAAACCTCTACCAAATGTGAAACAATAAGCTTCGTGACCAACGAACATTAGATCTAATAAGGATTCTTGGGTTTGTACTTCACAGGCTAGGGAAGCTGCGATCGCAACAGCTTCTTCTAAAATTTCGCTATACTTAATAGATTGAAAAGTATCTAAAATTAAAGCGTGTCTAACAAAAAATTCATCCTGTTCTTCTTTAACAATTGGTTTACCAACTTTTGCCCAACTTTTCCAGTGAATTTTTCCCATAGGATCTCCAGGACGATACTCTCGTAAAGACCGAAATTCCTCAGAATCTCCCACCGATGAAGCCAACGCCACCCCACCAGATTGATATCTCCTTGAACCTGGGAGTTTAATTGCTGGGAGATGGTATAGTTTGGGTAAAACTAATAAAGATTGAGGTAAATAATTGGTTACACAAGCATTAAATAACCCAAAAGGATCTGGTCGAATAACTGTTAAATCAGCAAACCGAATTACACCTCGATAATCAGGCGTTATTTCATAAACAACTTCGGTTTTACTGTTAGGTAGAAGCGCAGGTAAATCTATTGCTTTAGCTGTAGCTACTCGTTTTCTCGCTATTAACCATAGCCAGCGATAATATCCCATGTATTTATCAAAAGAATTGCGCTTTTCTTCATTTGGTTCTGGGGTTTCGCTAAATTCTTTAAAAGTGGGACGAGGAGCGGCAAAACTTTCTAATATTTTTAGGTTATTTTGAATCTTATTAGTTTTATTGGAAATGACAATGCGGTATTTTAATTTTACCCCAACTGTTGCAAATCTAGGAAGTATCCTCACTGCACTGAAACGAAAAGCAAAAAAACGACTAAAAACTATTGATACTAATAGAATTGATAAGAGGAAGGTAAATATTTGATAAGTCATATTTTGTGTGGTATCTAAGCCAAGAGTGGCAGAGATAATTACACATAATAAAATTATCAGTCCTTGAGTCGTTAATCGTCGGCGACGGGATTGTTCTAGTGCATAACTGAAACGGAAAAATCGGTAGGTAAAACGGTTCATTTTTTAGGTGGGAACGGGTAGAGATTTGAGGATTTCTTCAACAACTCCGGTAGCAGTTCTTCCAGAAAAACGTGCTTGCGGTTCCATAACTAACCGATGTGCTATTACTGCTACTGCTAATTCTTGAATATGTTCTGGAGTGACAAATTCATAGCCATCAAATAAAGCTAATGCTTGAGCTATTTTCATTAACGCTAGGGAAGCTCTCGGACTTGCTCCTAATTGTACACCTTCTGCCGATCGCGTTGCGTTAACAATATCTACCAAATACCGTTTCAATTCTTCGCTAATTCTAACTTGTTTCACCTGTTGTTTTAAATTGATTACATCTTGTAAATCAACGCAAGATTGAAGTGTATCAATTGGATGTTGTTGAATTTGATCGGAAAGCAAGTTAACTTCGTCTTCAGGTGAGATATAACCTAAACTAAATTGCAATGCAAATCTATCCATTTGCGCTTCTGGTAGTGGATAAGTACCGCGAGATTCTACTGGATTTTGCGTAGCAATGACAAAAAATGGCTCTTTAAGTTTTCGCACATTTCCATCAATGCTGACTTGAAATTCTGCCATTGCTTCTAATAGTGCAGATTGCGTTCTTGGGGAGGCGCGATTAATTTCGTCAGCTAAAACAATATGAGCAAAAATTGGCCCTTCGTGGAAATGAAAAGAGTTATTGCTCGGTTCTAATATAGAAACACCTAAAATATCTGAAGGTAAAAGATCGGGTGTAAATTGAATCCGTTTAAAGGTCACATCAATAGAAAATGCTAAAGCTTTAGCTAAAGTAGTTTTACCTGTTCCTGGGTAATCTTCTAGTAAAACATGACCACCGCTAGCAAAGGCTGACAATAGCTTTCTGACTGCTACTGATTGCCCTTTCATTACTTTTTGAATATTATCGCTAATTCTTTGGTAAATTTCTTGACCAGACAATCCCTTAGTTAAGGAGTTTGTATAGTTTTCATTATTCATTTTGCAAATTTAAAAATAGGGCTTGAGTAGCCTGTGTGATTTTAGATAAGATTAATATAAATTGGTTTTAATTGTTTCGCAAGATTAATGTTGTAAAACTTTAAATAATATCTAGATTACTGGAATTGAGACTATCGCAGCACTAATGCAATAGTCTCAACTTTGATTATTTAGCAGCTTCACCTTTTTTCAAAGCTTTCTCCACTAATTCATCATCGACATTTCCCGCACTTTCAGCCACAGGATTAACGTCTCTAGCCATATCTAAATAATCACTAGGATTGCCTGTAGCTTCGGTTTTTGGCGCACTTTCTTGGGGTTTTGGTACTTCAAAATTGGGTGCTGTCGCCTTTGCTGCTGCTTGGGCACCTTCGCCAGTGCGATCGATTTCACTAACACTAAAAGCCTTCGATGCTTCGTAGTCAGCATCCAAATCTACAGCAGGCATTGGCTCATTCCCACTCGTCATATTTTCTGCTGCTAATTTAGCATCATGAGTAGGTGCTTGGTTAGGTTGAGGAGTTACTTTTTCAGACATAATATTTGCGGTTCCTGTTTTCTAGACTTCCACACCAAGCATAAAGGAGCTATCCTTGCTATTCTGACTCTCTTCCGATAGATCCCAAATCCACCTTTTGAGAGAATATTATTCGCTCTCTAACTATGTCTAAAACTCTATCTGTAGCCAGGGGATTTTATGCCATCAACCCTGTTATTCCTTGAATTTGAACTACTCAAATTTATGGGAAGGAAATCTATGGTTTTAAGTCAAAACACCATCAAGTCTCAAGCGCTATCAGAAGAATCTCTAAAAGTTGTCGATGCTTTTAACGCGCTAAACACAGACGAAAAGTTAGCCCTACTCTATTATGTTTACAAAAAAATGGGCGATTCAATTACCCCAGCAGCGCCAACTGCAACCGATCCACAATTAGCGCCCAAACTTTTAGGCGATTACTATGAATTAGATAGCGATCGCCAATTAGCAATTATGCGCGAAATTGTGAATCGTGAGGACACAGAATATTCCCGTGCTTACGGTACTTTGAAACAAAACAATCAGCTAATGGTTTGGTTTGCTTGGGCGCAAGCAATGGGCGACACAGTGGTAGATATGCCTGGTGATTACCAAGCAACTCAACCGATAAATGACGCTTTAGGACAAATCGAAAAACTGGATTTTGAAGGGCAAATTTCCGTTTTACGTACAGTCGCCGAAAACATGGGCTACACAGACATTCAACCCATTCCCAGCCAAGCGGAAACAGGCAAAACTCCTAGCCTCTAAAGATTCGGGACTGGGGACAAGGGACTGGGAAGGTGGGCAGGTAGGGGGGTGGGGGGAGTTGTTGATGTAGATTTGGGATTCTCCCCATCTCCCCATCTCCCCATCTCTCCATCCCCCCATCCCCCCATCTCCTTACATTCCGGGAAGATCGAGTCCACTAGTCAACTCTTCCATGCGTTCGCGCATGGTAGCGGTTGATTTGTTGTAGGCATTTTTCATTGCGGAAGTAACGATCGCAGACAGAGCTTCTGCACCTTGAGCCACAGCTTCAGGTGAAATTTCCACCCGCTGTGGTTCTTGATTACCATTGAGAACAACCTTGACTAAACCATCGTCAGATTGTCCTTCAATCTCCATTACCTCTAATTCTTCTTGTAGCCTTTTAGCGCCTTCTTGAACCTGTTGAGCTTTCTTAAAAGCTTCGGCTAATTCCTTCATTTTGCCCAAGCCGAAGCCAAATCCCTTTTGCTGTGACATAACCTTATTTGTCTGTTTATACGTAACCCATTCTGGCACAGGCTAGGAACATCGGACGAGGAAAGTTTTCAGAGGAGATGGGGGAAAATAATTTAACTAACTCTTCTTCATCTCCCCCCACCTCCTCTGACGGAATCCACCTCTCTACCTCTTGTTCCCTGTTGCCTTCACTCACCAGAATTTCGGGCCTCAAAATTGAACCTTTCAGTAAAGCTAGAAGTCTAAATAGGCTGAAACTCACCTAAGATTTTCACTTCTGGTTGCAGAGATAAAGACCAATGACGCTCTACTTGATGTTGTACATAGTGAATCAATTGGAAAATATCGTTTGCTTTCGCTCCACCGCAGTTAAGGATAAAGTTAGCATGACGTTCGGCGACTGTGGCACCGCCAATCCGATAACCTTTCAAGCCTGTTTGTTCGATCAACCAACCAGCTTTATGAGGGTTGGGATTGCGGAACACGCTACCGCAGCTAGGTTTGTTATAAGGTTGGGTACTATGACGCTGTTTGAGGTGTTGAGCAGTGGTAGCAATTACTTTAGCTGGATCGGCACCTGGTTTCAATTGAAAGGTAGCTTGAGTTACCAAGCGTTTGTCCCCTTGTAATAGGGAGGTGCGGTAGTTGTAACCTAATTTTTCTGGGGTGAGAATTTCTAGAGAGCCGTTGGGGGAGAGTACATGAGCATTAACCAAGATATCTGCCATGCAACCAGTGTGAGCGCCTGCGTTCATGACTACAGAACCACCGACTGAACCGGGGATGCCTACCGCCCATTCTAGTCCTGACCAGCCCAATTCAGCGGCTCGCCATGCTAGACGGACTAGGGGTTCACCTGCTGCTGCTGTTACTTGTCCGGTTTCTTGGTCAAAGTAAGTATAACGAAGGTGGCGAGTGCAGATGACTAGACCGGACAAACCGCGATCGCTAATCAGTAAATTCGATCCTGCTCCTAAAAGAGTAATTGGTAAATCGCGGTTTATTGCCCATTCAAAGCTAGCTTCTAATTCATTTAAATGCTTAGGGGCTACCAACCATTCGGCAGGTCCACCTACCCGAAACGAAGTAAAGCTAGCCAAAGACACATGAGACTTTACTAAACACTCCGTACCAGGTAAACAAATTTTTTCGGTTTTCAGATTATCTGTTTTGTGCCGCTGACCCTGGAATCTAGCGACATTTAGGCCGTTAACGAGGTCTTTTGAGACAGTCATAGCTCCTCACTTAAGCTTGTATACCGGAAGGCTTCAGAAAAATTTATGGCTCAAGCTTAGGCTCTCAGGCGATATTCTTGAGGCATTCCTTGAGCAGTTTGTTCATAAAAAGCTACTACTTCGGGAATAATCTGATTCAGGTTTCCTGCGCCTAAAAAGATTGCTAGATCCCCTGGCTGAAGATTTTCCGTCAGAAAGCGAGAAACTGCCTTTAAGGAAGGTTGGTAGACTACCTGGGGATGGTGAGCCGCTATTTCTGCGGCTACTTTTTCACCGCTAATATCATTTAATTTTGCTTCTCCAGCGCTGTAAATATCGGTGACAACCACTAAGTCAGCACTGGAGAAACATTGACCAAATTCTGCTAAGAAGGTTTGGGTGCGACTGTAACGGTGAGGTTGAAAGATTGCTACAACTCGGTTTTGGGGAAAATCTAATCCATTAGCTTGAAGCCTCGCAGCTGCTAGGGTGGCGTTGATTTCGCTGGGGTGATGAGCGTAGTCATCAATAAAGCGAATGCCGTTGACTTCGCCACGTTTTTCAAAGCGGCGACTGGCTCCTGAAAATGTGGCGATGGCATCTGCTATCACCTCAAATTCCAATCCCAGATAACGACCTAATGCCACTACCGCTAAGGCATTGCTAAGATTATGCTTCCCTAACAACTGCAAGTTCAACTGTCCCAGGATATTGCCTCGTTCCCAAACCCTTGCGGTTGTTCCCTCGGCTCGGTAAACTACACAATCTACTGTGTAATCTGCACCGATTTCTGGTTGTAAGCTATAACTAATTGCAGGGTTAATGTGTTCTTTTACCGTTGTGCAATCTATGCAGCCGATCGTAGTTTGACAGCGCAAAGCAAATACCTGAAAAGTATCGATCACCTCGTCTAAGTTTTCATAGTGATCTGGATGATCTAATTCAATATTGGTAATAATGCCTATTTCCGAGGAAAGTTTCACCAAAGAACCGTCTGATTCGTCGGCTTCGGCAACTAAATATTTACCTTTACCTAATCGTGCATTACCTCCCCAAGCTGTCACCTCTCCCCCAACTACAATAGTTGGGTCTAAACCAGCTTCTAGCAACAAATATCCCACCATACTGCTAGTAGTGGTTTTACCATGAGTCCCGGCTACTGCGATACTCTGATAATCCTGAATTAAGGCTGCCAACAAATCGGAGCGATGGAGAATCGGACAACCCAAATCTAATGCAGCGCGATATTCACTATTGGCAGGATTAATCGCCGTAGAACAAACAACTTGGGGTAAAACTGACTCTTTTCGTGCTACTGCCAAGTAAGCTGTGCCGTTGTTTGCTGATTCCCCAAAGTGAAGATTTGTGGCACCTAGACAACCTGAGTTAGGGCTAGAACTGAAAAATTCTAAATTACTTGCTTGTTGTTCGGCAAATATATGAGCGCCTATTGCTTGTAAACGCTCGGTAATATGACTAGAACGAATATCTGAGCCAGACACGGGTAATTTGCGTTTGGCGATTACATAAGCGAGTGCTGACATACCAATTCCACCGATGCCGATGAAATGAAATGGTCTGCCGCTAAAATCTACTGAAGTTAGCATCGTAGCTCCTTACACACCACATAAAACCACACACCACAGATAACAGGCGTTATCATAGCAGGAAATATTTTTTCCCGATACCGATTAAAGCAGGATCTTATAAGCTAAGATTGCACAATTTTCCCTAAACTGAGCTTTTTAGATATTACGATGATTTATAACTATAAGATTGCGGAATGTTTCTCATCTGTTGTGTAGCTATACGCTATTTATCTTTGTAATTCAGGAAATTTAAGCTAGTGCCAGCCAAAAAGAGGTCTGTAACTGCCTGATGGAAGTTCAAAATCGGGAAAACTGTTCAGGAGTTCCCTATTCCCTGTTTCCTTTTTTGATGAAAAAGTAATGTTTGGGTATGCAAAAAGTAGCTATTTTCGGGGGTACGTTCGATCCGATTCACTGGGGACATCTGTTGATTGCCCAAACGGCTGTCGATCAGTTGGGATTAGATCGCGTAATCTGGGTGGTCGATCGCTCTCCCCCCCACAAAAAACTTTCTCCCAAATTAAATTTTCCCTATCGTTGGGAAATGGTGCAATTGGCGATCGCCGATCGCCCAGCCTTTATCCTCCCGGATCTAACAACCCATTTTCCCGGACATTCTTACGCCATTGAAACCCTAACCCACCTGCAAGCTATTTATCCGCAAACTCACTGGCATTGGATCGTTGGTCAAGATGCTTTTGCCACTTTACCACGCTGGTATCGTCGCCAAGAATTGATCCCTAAATGTAATTGGTTAGTCGCACCTCGGAAAGAAGGCAGCAACATCGAACTGGAGTTACTTGCTAAAACAGTAGTCGAGCAACTAGCCACTCAATCTATACCCATCCGCTGGCAAGTTTTGTCAGTACCACAATTAGCGATCTCTTCTAGTTTAATTCGCCAGTACTGCTCTGAACACCGCTCCATCCGTTACTTAGTTCCCGAAGCAGTCAGAACTTACATCCTGAATCAGCAACTTTACCAGGAACATCACGAAGAAAAAATTTAACTGAGATTTCCTCTGATCCCAAATAGTTCAAGAGCATTCTATTGGTACACCCTTTGCGATATGATGTGGTTCAATACTTGGGTTTTATCATTACAGTAGACAGAGGGCAAGACGCAGTGATAAGAGTAGCCATCAACGGTTTTGGACGCATCGGACGTAATTTCTTGCGTTGCTGGGCAGGAAGAGAAAATAGTCATTTTGAGGTAGTCGCAATTAATGACACCTCCGATCCGAAAACAAACGCACACCTGCTGAAATATGACACGATGCTAGGAACGTTTGCTGCGGATGTCAGTGCCGATGATAATTCGATAATTCTCAATGGCAAGACGATTAAATGTGTATCCGATCGTAATCCAGAAAACTTGCCCTGGAAAGACTGGGATATCGATCTAATCATTGAATCTACTGGCGTATTCACCAGCAGAGAGGGAGCATCCAAACATTTAAACGCTGGTGCGAAAAAGGTTCTGATTACCGCCCCAGGCAAAAATGATGATGGTACTTTTGTGGTTGGGGTCAACGATCATGATTATGACCATGATAAGCACGTAATCATCAGCAACGCTAGCTGTACCACTAACTGCTTGTCTCCAGTGGCTAAGGTAATTCATGAGAATTTCGGGATTATCAAGGGTACAATGACCACTACCCACAGCTACACCGGAGATCAACGTCTTTTGGATGCTTCTCACAGAGATGTGCGTCGGGCAAGAGCAGCCGCAATGAATATTGTACCTACCTCTACTGGTGCTGCTAAGGCCGTGGCTTTAGTATTGCCAGAATTGAAGGGCAAACTTAATGGTATCGCTTTGCGCGTTCCTACTCCCAACGTTTCTGTAGTGGACTTGGTGGTAATCGTAGAGAAGGAAACTTTTGCAGAAAAAGTTAACGAAACTCTTAAAGAAGCAGCAGAAGGCCCGTTGAAGGGTATTCTCGAATATAGCGATTTAGAGTTGGTGTCTTCTGACTATAAAGGTCATGATGCTTCCTCGATCGTTGATGCTAGCCTAACTATGGTTATGGGTGGCAATATGGTGAAAGTCGTTGCTTGGTACGACAACGAATGGGGTTATTCTCAACGGGTTGTCGATTTGGCAGAATTGGTTGGTAAAAAGTGGGTTAAGTAATTAATTTGCTCAATCCCATCGAGATCCCCGACTTCTCGAAGAAGTCGGGGATCTGTGTATATGTGTACTAAAATTAGAATATTCTTCTCAATAGCTGAGTTTGATTCAGTAAAAAGCTGCTTACAGGCTCGGTTTAAATCAAATTTTACTAGCTAAACTCATGAGTCACGATATGGATGCTTCGCGCCTTTACCCGACTCGCATTGACATTCCTGCGGAAGTGCGATCGCAAATTGCCGAAATTCTTAACCAAAGTCTTGCATCTACTTTAGATCTGAAAACTCAAGTGAAGCAAGCTCACTGGAATGTCAAAGGCATGGATTTCTTCCAGTTGCATGAGTTGTTCGATGAAATGGCAACTGAGTTAGAAGAGTTTATCGATTTGATCGCGGAACGGATTACAGCTTTAGGTGGCGTAGCTTTGGGTACGGCACGGATTGCTGCTGAACGTTCTACTTTGCCAGAGTATCCTTTAGATATTTTAGATGGCAAATCTCATGTTACCGCTTTGGCAGAACGCTATGCTCCTTATGCTAAGTTGATTCGGGATGCCATCGATAAAACTGGCAGTTTGGGTGATGCTGATACTGCCGATCTTTACACGGAAGTTTCCCGTGCGATCGATAAGCGTTTATGGTTCTTAGAAGCACATTTGCAAGCTTAGTCAATGGTTATTAGTCATTTGTCATTTGTTAAAGTTTTGACCAATGACTAATGACTAATGACTAATGACTAATGACTATTATGTTTTTTTAGCTAACAAAGGGGCAGCTTTTAATAATGTTTGAGTGTAGGGGTGTTGGGGTTTGGTGAAAAGTTGGTGAGTGGGGCCAATTTCTACTATTTTACCGCTATTCATGACGGCGATGCGATCGCAGAAAAACCGCGCTACCCAAAGGTCATGAGTAATAAATAAATAAGTTAAATCAAAATCTCGCTTTAATTCCAACATTAATTCTAAAACTTGGGTTTGCACACTAGCATCTAACATACTTACTGGCTCATCACAGATTACCAATTTCGGGCGAGTAATTAAAGCTCTAGCAATAGCTACCCTTTGTTGTTGTCCTCCAGATAAATCAGAAGGATATCGTTCATAATAATCTTCAACTGGTGTTAATCCCACTCTTTTAAGCATTTCTAATACTAGGGTTTTTGCTTCGGTGGGAGTTGCTAATTTATGAATAAATAAGGGATCGCTAATACTTTGTCCGACTGTCATCCGAGGATTTAAACAAGCATGGGGATCTTGAAAAATCATTTGAATGTCTCTTCTAGTTAGTCGCATTGACTCACGAGGAAGAGTGGTAAGTTCTTTGCCTAAAAATTCGACTTTTCCAGAAGTAGGATGAATTAATTGTAAGATTGTCCGGGATAAGGTACTTTTCCCACAACCAGATTCTCCCACCAACCCTAATATTTCCCCTGGATAAAGTTCTAAATTAATCCCATCAACAGCTTTAATAGTTTGACTTTTACGAGCCAATAATTTCTCAATAAAACCACTTTCTAAACTGTAATGCTGTTTCAAATCCTGAACTTGCAAAATCGGACTTTTGCCCCTCTGCCCCTCTGCCCCTCTGCCCCTCTGCCCCTCTGCTTCCTTCTCATCAACTGCTTGTAAATGCAGTGCTGCTTGTAGGAGCGATCGCGTATATTGATGCTGAGGATGGTAAATAATTGAGTCAGTTTTGCCAGTTTCAACTATTTTCCCATTGTACATTACTGCCATGCGATCGCAATATTCCCCCACCATTGCCAAGTCGTGAGAAATTAACAATAAAGCCATTTCTCTTTCCCGACAAAGCCGAGTTAATTCATCTAAAATTTGCGCCGAAACAGTAACATCTAAACTCGTTGTTGGTTCATCTGCTACAATTAATTTAGGGTTGAGGAGGAGGGCGAGTGCGATCGCCACTCTTTGCCGCATTCCCCCGCTAAATTCATGGGGATATTGCGCCCATCTACTAGCAGGAATCTTCACCGCTTCTAAAGTAGCAATTGCCTTTTCCTTCGCCTCACGGGAAGATAATTCAGGTTGATGTGCTTTGAGAGTTTCGATGCAATGTTCGCCAATAGTCATCAGCGGATCGAGGCGAGTCATTGGATCTTGAAAAATCAATGCTACCGCTTCTCCTCGAAAGCGACGCACCTCTGATGGAGACAGATCGAAAACCGATCGATCCTGAAAAGTTACTCTTCCTTCAATGCGCGTTGATGTAGGTAACAAACGCATTGCTGCACGTCCTAAAGTAGACTTTCCGCAACCAGATTCTCCCACCAATCCCAGACGTTCACCAGGTTTTAAAGTAAAAGAAACATCATCAACAGCCCATTGAATATTTTCCGAAATTGATGAAGCTAGAGGATAAGCTACGCGCAAATTTTCTACAGCAAAGAGAACTTTGTCACCAGTCATTAGTCATTAGTCCTTTGTCATTGGTCATTTGTTATATAATCATAATAAGTTCGTAGTAATGACTTTAGTCGTTATCACCGTCATTGCTCAATGACCAATGACCAATGACTAATCAAATTACTTATTAAATCGCCGCATTAAGTAAGCAACACCAAAATCGCCATTAGGATGATTTTCGAGGATTTCTGCTAATTCAAAAACCATTGATGCGACTTTTGCACCGAGTTTTGCTTCAGTCGCTTGACGTTCTTTTTCTGCATATTCCATCTCCCGCACTCTTGATTGCCATTCATGAGAAAACAGTTGTTCAATATTAGTATGTAAACCTAGTTTTTCCAGAACTTCCCATTCTCCTTTATCGCACCAAATTCCACCGCAGTGCATACAACGCTCGATATAAAAACAGCGATTATAGAAAACTCTAGCTCTTGTTAGGTAATGCTGACATTCGGGACAGAGTGCTGCACGATTATCATTAGGAGAGGGGACAAAATTGGAGTCTGTGACAGAGCTACTAGCGATTAACTTTGGTTCAGCTAATCTTGGGGGTTGAGATAATATCCATTCTTCGTAGCTAGTGTGAGAAATCCAGTTTCCTTGACAATCTGGGCAATGTTTGACGGGTAATTTATCAGATAATGTACCATCAACTAAGCTTATACGCTGATTTTTGGGACACTGCACGGTTTTTTCAATCCTCTGGGAAACTCTTCGATAATATTGAACCAATTTCGATATTACTACGGTGGCCCTAGAGAGAAAATATTTTTTCCTGAAGTGCAGCGATCGTACATCAAAACTCCTTGGGTCTGAAACCCCTCTTTTGAGTAACTTTAGAGAGGATTAGGCAAAATTTCAGGGGCAGAAGTCAAAGATCTAAAATCGCTTGCGAGTAATTTGTTAAGGTTTGCAGACGGGAGCGGATTTGGGCTATTTTGGTTTGTGCGGTTGCCCTTTGGCGAGAAGCTTGTAAAAAGGTGAGATCAATTCCTAGTAGTTGAAGTTGCTTGTTGATTTCTGTTAGGTAGGATTGTAAGCGAGAGGCTATGGCTGGTTCTAAGTCATCTAAACTTAAATTGGCAATTTCTTCGGTAAAAACTGCTTGTAATTGAGCGAAATCCTGTTTTAACTCCAGTTTGGCTGAGCTTGTGGCTGCGGTTTGTTGGTTTTCTGGTGATTGTGAGATAGATGAGTAGCCATTGAGTAGATTTTGACAATGCTCGATGGTTAGTAAAAATTTCTGATAGCGATCGCGAAATGAATTTGGCAACATTATGTAAATGCTTGAGATACAATCTTATGTAACAAAAGTTTTCATTAATGCAGACAGTTATTTAACTGGGGATGAGACATAGCTTAAGCCAAGTTTTAGGTTTTGGGCAGTTCTGATTCCTTACGTTAACAATATTCTTAAAGTACAGCCCTTGATGAATGCTAATGCTATTTTCACCAAGGTAAGGGTACTCAACCCTCTTGGGACAAAATTGCTCACTAGCTGATTTGACCAAATTTGTGGAAATCTTTTTATCCTTAAGGTTTGAAGTTCAACATTATGAACGCAGTCGCGCCAACTCCCATTATTAATTGCGTCATTCCTGACTGGTTACAGGAATGTTTATCTGCTAATTGTGCGAACCCCGAAGTTTGTACCACCAATGATACAGGCTTAATTTGTCGTGCATTTGAATTTGCTTACCAACTCCATGAAGGTCAGTACCGCAAATCAGGAGAACCCTATATTTGTCATCCCGTTGCTGTCGCGGGGTTGTTACGCGACTTGGGTGGCGGTAGTGCGATGATAGCAGCTGGGTTTCTTCATGATGTGGTAGAAGACACCGATGTTACAGTCGAAGAAATCGAAGAGCGGTTTGGTGCAGAAGTCGCCAGATTAGTGGAAGGTGTCACCAAACTTTCCAAGTTTTCCCATAACTTCTCTAGTAAGACAGAACGACAAGCGGAGAATATCCGACGAATGTTCGTGGCGATGGCGAAGGATATTCGGGTGATTGTGGTGAAGTTAGCCGATCGCCTCCATAATATGCGAACCTTAGAACATTTGGCAGATGAAAAACGCCGTCGCATTGCTCAAGAAACCAGAGAAATTTTTGCTCCTTTGGCAAATCGCTTGGGGATCGGTAGATTTAAGTGGGAATTGGAAGATTTATCTTTTAAATATTTAGAACCAGAATCCTATCGCCAAGTTCAAGAATTGGTAGCGGAAAAACGGACCGATCGGGAAGCTAGACTTGGTAAAGTACAAGATGTCCTCAAAGAAGGACTCGATGAAGCTGGAATTAAATTATTAGATATTAGTGGTCGTCCTAAGCATCTTTACAGCATTTACCAAAAAATGCAGCGACAGCAAAAGGAATTCCACGAAATCTACGATTTAGCAGCAATTCGCTTAATTGTAGAGACAAACGAGGAATGTTATCGTTCTTTGGCTGTGGTTCACGATTCTTTTACGCCGATTCCCGGTCGGTTTAAAGATTATATTGGTTTACCAAAACCTAACCGCTATCAATCGTTACATACGGTTGTGGTTGGGCCAATTGGTAGACCTGTAGAAATCCAAATCCGCACTTTGGAAATGCACCACATAGCTGAGTATGGGATTGCAGCGCACTGGAAATATAAGGAAACTGGTAAATCTAATCGCAGTCGCGTCACTGCTGATGAAGAAAAGTTTACTTGGTTGCGGCAACTGCTGGAATGGCAAAATGAACTGAAAGATGCGGAAGAATACCTGGAAAACGTCAAAGATAACTTAGAATTTGATGATGTTTTCGTTTTCACTCCCAAGGGGGATGTAATTTCTTTGCCGCAAGGTGCGACAGCGGTAGATTTTGCCTATCGGATACATACAGAAGTGGGGAATCACTGTTATGGCGCGAAGGTGAATGGTCGAATGGTGCAGTTAGATACGCCCTTGAAAAATGGCGATATCGTGGATATTATGACTCAGAAAAATAGTCATCCGAGTTTAGATTGGCTAAACTTTGTAGTAACCACTGGTGCCAAGAACCGAATTCGGCAATGGTACAAGCGATCGCATCGGGACGAAAATGTGGCAAGGGGAAGAGAACTGTTAGAAAAGGAATTTGGCAAAAGCGGCTTTTCGGCAGTGATCAAATCCGAACAAATGCAGTCAGTTGCAGAACGATGTAACTATCACAGCGTTGACGATCTCCTAGCTGCTTTAGGTTACGGCGAAGTCACCCTTAACTTGGTGGTAAATCGGATGCGAGAAACTGTGAAAGCCTTGCAACCAATTGAACCTGCAACTGAGGAAACTTCTTTAGTACCCACAACGTCACGTTCTGTACCGAATACCAACAATAGTAAGTCCAGTCACAGTAGTTCCTGTTCTCCCATTGTTGGTATAGATGGATTGCTTCATTATCTAGCTGGGTGTTGCAATCCGATTCCCGCTGAACCGATTCTCGGTGTGGTAACAAGAGGTAGTCGGGGTATTTCTATCCATAGGCAGGGTTGTCCTAATTTGGAAAGTGTACCAGGAGATCGTCTTTTACCCGTTGGCTGGAGATCTTTAGATCCCGACACTGGTTGTCGGCAGACTTATCCAGTTAATATCCAAATTGAAGTGCTCGATCGCGTGGGAGTGCTCAAAGATATTCTCTCCCGCTTGACAGATAATAACATCAACGTGCGAAATGCTCAGGTTAGGACTTTTGAAGGCCGACCAGCTGTAATCGATCTTGGTATTGATATCCGCGATCATGAGCAATTAGAACGCATCTTCACTCAAATTAAAAAAATGAGTGATATCCTAAACCTGCGTCGCGTCAGCCAAATTGATGAATAGATAGTACACTCTTTCATCAAACCACTTTGTTGTTCTTTTTTTAGGATTTTTTGAATGGCTTTTTCTTCCGCCAAGCTCGTTTCCCTATTTGCTAGCGTTGTAGCCCTCGCTACAATAGGTTCTCAAGTTGCGCTTGCACAACAGCCTCCCAGACCAAACACTACACCCCCAGCAAACAGTCAACCAAACGCTCAACCAAACAGTCAATCTCAGAGTGTTGAAGAATTACTGGGTTTAAGTCAAGATCAAATCCAAAAAATTCGCAGTATTTTGATTGACAGACAACAAAAAATTGAGCAAGTACTCACCCAAGAACAGCGTACTATGCTTAGTGAAGCAATGCGTTCTGGTGAAAATGCTGCCCCAGTTCTGCAAAAATTGAACCTTTCTCAAGATCAAAAATCTCGCATTGGTACAATTGTACAGGCTTCTAACCAACAAATCCGATCGGTTCTGACTCCAGAACAACTCAAAAAGTTGGAAGCGCAAATTCAACAAAACCAAAACCAAAACCAAAACCAAAACCGTCAGTAAGTACTAGCAAGCAAAGATTTGAGCTAACTGGTAAACTCATGATGGTAATCTTAGGAGGCTAGTTTTTAAAGTTTTTAGATCCCCGACTTCTTCAACAAGTCGGGGATCTAGGTAGTTTTTTTGGGGTAGATGAAATGCAATTAAATGTTGCTAATCCTTTCTTAAATTTGAAATACGAACCAGCATTAGAAAACTTGGGTGAAGATTACTACGATCGCGTTCTGGCAGCGGAATTTCCCCAGCATATTTTACGGTTTCGTAATGATAAATTATTACCCCAAATTGGATTAGATCCAGAAAAAGTGTTTGACGAAGATTTTATTGAAGCTTTTGGTCAATTTCAAGGGGTTAGACCTTTTTTAGCTTTGCGTTATCATGGCTATCAATTCGGGGAATATAACCCAGCTTTAGGAGATGGCAGAGGTTTTCTTTACGGACAAATTCGCGGAATAGATGGGGAACTTTACGATTTTGGAACTAAGGGATCGGGTAGAACACCTTACTCGCGTGGTGGGGATGGGAGATTAACACTTAAAGGGGGAGTGAGAGAAGTTTTAGCAGCTGAAGCTTTACATCAAATGGGTGTGAGAACTTCCCGCTGTTTTAGCATGATTGAAACTGGGGAATCTCTGTGGCGCGGCGATGAACCTTCGCCAACTCGTTCCTCTGTAATGGTACGTTTTAACCGTTCTCATATCCGCTTTGGTACTTTTGAAAGGTTACATTATATTGGACGTAGCGATCTAATTAAAAAGCTGTTAGATCATGTAATTGAGATTTATTATTCTCATTTATTAAAGATAGAAAATGAATCGGAACGTTATGCGTTATTTTATGCCCAATTAGTGCAAAAAGTAGCCCAATTAGTGGCGCAATGGATGGCGGCAGGTTTTTGTCATGCAGTTTTAAATACTGATAATATGTCAATTACTGGGGAAAGTTTTGATTATGGGCCTTATGCTTTTATTCCTACTTATAATCCCACTTTTACAGCCGCTTATTTTGACTATTATGGTCGCTACTGTTACGGTTATCAACCTGCTATTTGCCAGTTGAATTTGGAAATGCTGCAAGTGCCTTTGCGTGCGGTAATGTCGAAAGCAGATATGGAAGCGGCATTGGAGAAGTTTTCGGAATTTTATGCCCAACATTATCAAGAGTTAATGTTACGAAAGTTGGGTTTAGAAAATTTGCCAATGCCGGAAGCTGAAGAGTTGTTAAAATCAACTATTCAGGTTTTAGGAGATACTCAAGTTGGTTATCATGCTTTTTTCTCGGAAATAACTGATTTGTTTTCCCGTAACTGGCGCGAGGATGTTAATTCAATTTTGAGTGAACCGGACTTTTTACAAGGTTTGGAAAATCGGGAAAGTTTGGAGAATTGGCGGAGTTTATATCATCGAGTTTTGCAGAATTTGCCCCAGTCGGAAATGGCAGAAGTTGCAGCGAGAATGAAGCGTTGGAATCCGAAAACTGTGTTACTTAGACCGCAAATTGAAGCGATTTGGGAACCGATTACTAATGAGGATAATTGGGAACCTTTTTATGAGTTGGTGCGGAAAATTCAGTTGGGGATTTAGGGATTAGGGATTGGGGATTGGGGATTGGGGATTGGGGATTGGGGATTGGGTAAGCTGTTACGCATTTAAATCACTTAGGACTTACGCACTCTCAGCCTGAAACCCCGATCCCCCCTAGCCCCCCTTACCAAAGGGGGAATTTCTCAAGCCCCCTTGGTAAGGGGGTTGGGGGATCGCCAGTGGGTAAGTCCTATCACTTATTAACGAGTAGGGTGCGTCAGAGGGTAAAGCCTTATATAGAAAGGAAAATATCCCCTTCTGACGCACCCTACAATATAACTTTTAAATGCTCCACAGCTTAAATCAATTTGATTAATCTTCCATTGGCAGTGTGAAATAAAAAGTGCTTCCTTGTCCGATCGCACTTTCTACCCAAATTAATCCTTGATGACGTTGGACAATATTTTTACAAATAGCTAACCCTAAACCTGTTCCTCCTTTCTCACGAGAATCTGAGACATCTACTTGTTGGAAGCGCCCAAAAATCAATTCGAGTTTGTCTGCTGGAATGCCTCTTCCTCGATCTGTAATTGAGAACAAAATACAGTTTGAGAGAATGGTTTCTTTTAGGTCTGGGAATTTTGCTAAAATTCGCAAATCTAAATTGTTGGTTACATCGGCTTTCATCGAAATGGTGCTGTTTGCTGGGGAAAATTTAATCGCATTACTCAGGAGGTTAATTAAGGTTTGAACAATTTCGTCGCCAGATGCGGAAACTGTAACCGATAGGGGAACCCATTCTAGAGTGATATTGGCTTGGTCGGCGATCGCTTTTACTGATTCTACCGCTTGCTCGATCAATTCACTAACTTGGCAAATTTCCTTAATCAGAGGGACTTGACCAGAGTCTAATCGCTGTAAATTGAGAATATCGTTGACTAAACGTACTAGGCGATCGGTGTTGTTTACGGCAATTTCTAACATCTGTTGCGCTTTGTCCGGTTTATTTTTCAACACACCCGATTTTAAAAGGTTCAGGGAACCATAAATAGAAGTTAAAGGTGTCCGCAGTTCATGACTAACTATGGAAACAAATTCGTCTTTCATGGTATCAAGCTGGTGGCGATCGGTAATATCCACAGACATTCCAATGATGCGAGTAGGTTTACCTGTGCTGTCAGTGAGAACTCTAGCACTAACTTGAAACCATCGCCATTCCGGGTTTTGTAGGGAAGTTGCGACGCGATGTTCAATCTGAAATGTGCCTCTTTGAGCAATAGCTTCTTGATTAGCTTGATCGAGTGCAACTCGATCGTCTGGATGGACTAATGCCATTGCTTGCTGATAGGGGATGTTTTCCGGGATGTACGGTGTAACAGTGTTGGTAAACAAGATTTCATCAGTTTCTAGATCGCGTTCCCAAGCGATCGCGCCAGAAGCTTTCAATGCTAACCGGAGGCGAGTTTCACTGGTTTGTAGGGCGATTTCCGCTTGTTTGCGTTCTGTGATATCAGTCGTAATGCCAAAAATTTGTTGAATTTCACCCTGTCGATCCAAAATCGGGACATACTTTACCAGAATTGTGTAAGGTTCTTGTCCTGGTAGTTGAATTGTGGCTTCTCCCGACCCAAAAGTGCGAGTTTCGACGGTTCGCAGTAGGATTGGCAAATAGGTAGAGGTGACTTCTTTGGGAAACAAATCTTCATCTCGTTTACCGATAAAGGTTTCGTAAGTCCATCCGGTTCGCTTCAGGGCACGCTCGTTGACATATTGCAAGCGTAGATCGCGATCGTAAATCACAAATACATCTGGCGCATATTCTACGACTGTCCTAAAACGGGTTTCACTAGCTTGTAGGGCGATTTCGGCTTGTTTGCGATGGCTAATGTCGCTCAACACCCCGATTACACAATCTTGCTCATCCAAGCGAGTGACTTTGGCAAACAGCAATACTGTTTTAATTTCACCTGATTTGGTGCGAAACCTGACTTCAAAATTATCTATTCTGCCATACTGAAGCAGGGATGCGCGAAAGTGTTGTAAATCTGCCAAATCAGTCCATAATTGCATCTCAACACAGGTTTTCCCGATCGCCTCAGTTCGGGAATAGCCCAAAACCTTGCTGAAACTGTCGTTCATTTCAATGCAGCGTCCTTCTGCTAGGGTAGCAATCCAGGCTGGCTGAGGGCTAGTACGAAAAACAGTGGTAAACTTTTTTTCTGACTCTTCTAGACAGTTCTGAAGGCGATCGAAAGATTCTTCTAACCGATCTGCCATCAGATTAAAAGATTGCGCCAATTCTCTGACTTCAATAATTAAACTATTGGCTGGCAACCTCTGGGTTAAATCTCCAGATGCGAGTTGCTGACTAATTTGATTTAGGCGAGTAATGCGAGTAGTAAATCGATTGGCGAGAATTAATCCTGATGCGATCGCCATCAATAAAGTCAGCAAGCAGAGTAATAAAGTGGTGCGCCTATTATTCTGAATCTCTGCCATAAAATCCGATTCTGGAATTACTGTTACTACTAACCAATCCAACCCATATTTATCTTGATAGGGGTAAACGGTTAAAAAATAACGATTACCACGAATTTGAAAATTTAAGGCTGGCGGCGATTTTATTGTTGTCAAATTACTAAATTTTGTTTGCAAATACTGATAGGAATCTTGAATTGCAGGATGAGGAGTTTCCCAAGGTAAGCGACGCTTAAATTTCAAAGTTCCCGGTTCAGCTATTCCACTTAAGTCAGGTTTCCCCGATACTGAGTAAGAAGGTTCTGCGGTTGAGTCAGCAATCAACAAACCGTTGCGCTCGATAATAAACACTTTCCCCGATTTTCCCACCTCTAAACGACGGAGAAAATCACTCAGTTGATTGAGGCTAATATTAACAGCAAAGACTCCTAACAATTGACGTGATTTATTATAAAAAGGAGTGTAAGCATTGAGAGCCAAAATATTAGTACTACTAATTTGAAAAGGGTTAGTCCAACCTGCTTTTCCCGTTTTCACCGCTTGACGATACCAAGGGCGATCGCGCACATCAATATTTTTAACGGTTTCCAAATAGCGCCCCAAATCCCCTGCCTGATTAACACTGTAAGTATGGTTAATGGCAGGGTTGGATGGTTTGGATATAGCAGCTTCAAAGGGCAACTCTCCCGGTTTTAAGCGTGTCGTTACGCCATAATCTCTCTTGCTGACGCGATGACTGACTCGCAAATCGCCTTGGGGAGTTCCAAACAAAAGTGTTGTCAGTTCTTCATTCTGCCGATGTTGTAGGATTAAATATCGATGTAGTCGATCGAGGTTTTGTAGGTTGATTGCGCCTGATTCGATCGCTGCTATTTGGCATTGATTGAACTTGTGGGCATTTTGCAAATAGCGATCGAGTTCCTGGGTAACTTGCTGTCCAACATTTTTCATCAATTGATGAGCCAGTTTCTCTACGGCTTGTTGCCCGCTGCGGTAAGACAGATACCCCACTAGCGCCACTGCTCCCACAGTTTGCAACACAAACGGAACTACCAGCAACCACCACAGCGGAATTTTTGCTGAATCAATCCGAAAGTGTTGGCAAAAAAGAGAACGGGGCGACGGCATAAACGGTAGTTATAGCCTCTGAGCAAGTGCAGGTAATAATTAGTTCTGCAAATTTTCTCTATTTGTTAGGATAAAACACCCAGCCTATCAGTGTCATTAAGTTATCTATCCCGGGTTAGGGATTGATTTGTTGGTTGGTGCGATCGCTAATCTCCCATTGGCAGAGTGAAATAAAAAGTACTTCCTTGTGCCATGACACTTTCGGCCCAAATTAATCCTTGATGTCGTTGGACAATATTTTGACAGATAGCTAACCCTAAACCTGTTCCTCCTTTCTCACGAGAATCGGCAGAATTTACTTGTTGAAAACGTCCAAAGATTGATTCTAATTTGTCTGGAGGAATGCCTCTTCCTTGGTCTGTAATTGAGAACAGAATATATTTTTCGGGGTTAATTTCGGTTAACTCTGGGAATTTTTCTATGATTCGTAAATCTAAATTGTTGGTAACTTCAGCTTTCACCCAAATAGTGCTGTTTGCTGGAGAAAACTTAATCGCATTGCCCAAAAGGTTAATTAAAGTTTGAATAATTTCGTCGCTAGATGCCCAAACGGAAGCATTTAGGGGAACCCATTCTAAGGTGAGATTTGCTTGGTTGGCGATCGCCTTTACTGATTCTATTGCTTGCTCGATCAAATCATTAACTTGGCAGATTTCCTTAACTAGCGGCACTATACCGGAGTCTAATCGCTGTAAATTGAGGATATCATTGACTAAACGGACTAGGCGATCGGTGCTTTTGACGGCAATCTCTAACATTTGTTGAGCTTTGTCCGGTTTATTTTTCAAGACACCTGATTCTAAAATACTCAGAGAACCGCGAATTGAAGTTAAAGGTGTTCGTAATTCATGACTAACCATTGAAACGAATTCGTTTTTCATGGCTTCCAGTTGGTAGCGATCGGTAATATCCTTAATTACAATAATCGTTACCTCCTGTCCTTCCAGGTTGCAGCGTTCACCTGAGAGCAGCAATATCCTAATTTCACCAGATTTAATCCGAGTTGTAGTCTCAAAATTGTAAACTGCACCCTGTTCTACGAATTGTTGAAACTGCTGACGTTGGTCTAAATTTACCCACAAACCCAATTCTGTCGCTGTGTAACCGATAAGTTCTTCACGGGAATAACCGTAGAACTCACTCATCCTGGCGTTGACTTCTACAAAGCGTCCTTCTGTTTTGGTTAAAATTGCGATCGGATCGGGGCTAGTACGAAAAATAGTAGTAAATTTTTCCTGAGATTCTTCTAGGGCAATTTTGATCCGCTCAAAAGATGCTTCTAACTGATCTGCCATTAGGTTGAAAGATTGCGCCAATCCTTGTACTTCGACAATTGAGCTATCATCTGGTAATCTCTGGGTTAAATCTCCAGCTGCGAGTTGCTGGCTGGCTTGATTTAGCCGAGTAATACGGGTAGTGAATCTATTAGCAATTGTCAATCCTGATGTAATTGCCAAGCCTAAAGTCAGCAAGCAAAGTAAGACAGTGAGGCGTTTATTGCTCTGAATTTGAGCCATAAAATCTGACTCTGGAACCACTGTGATTACTAACCAATCCAAGCCGTATCGATCTTTAAAAGATTTAACCTGTACAAAAACCCGTTGATTATTAATAGTGAAATTTAGTTGTTGAGCATTTTTTATCTGGTGAAAGCTGCCGAATCTTTTCTGTAGCTGTTGAGCAATTTTTTGTGTTATTTCATCTTGGCTATTTACGGCTGGTAAGCGTTCGCGTAGCGTGCCGTTAGGCGTATCGGGTTTTCCGTTAACTAATCTCGTTCCAATTGCGTCTGATAAATTTGAGGTAGCAATCAGATTGCCCGATCGTTCAATAATAAAAACTTGTCCTGTGGGAGAGAAGTTTAATTGATTGAGAAATGTACTAATTTCGGAGAGGAAATAGATTGAGGTAAACATTCCCTGAAAATTTCCGGCTCGATCGTATATAGGAGCGACTGCCATGACTTGTAAAGTCGGGACAACTTGACCGACATAGATAGGTGTCCAATGTTGTTTACCAACGGTTTTCGCCTGACGATACCAGCCAAGAGTGCGAAAATTATGCTTAATTGTCAGAACCAAATTTTGGGGTTTGCCTTGAGAATCAACCTCATAAAATCGACGCTGATTGGGATTCATTTCGGTTAAATAAATGGTTCCGATCGGGAATAGTTTACCCGTTACTTTTTGGGCAAAGTGTTGTCTCTCTTGGGAACCTATTCTTTCATATCCCAGACCATTACCCCGATCGCTCCAAAACAAACTACCCGGTAGCGATGAGTCTAAAACTATCTGCTGCCATAGTTGTTGCCGCAGTTGTGCAAAATTATTCAGGTTTACGATTTTCTGTTGTGTTGCTAAAAGATTGGCAGCTACAACTTTTTGAGATCGTTGTAAGTAGCTGTTAAGGCGATCGCTAACTCGTTCTGATGTCTGCCGCAACAACTGATTCGCTAGATTCTCTACTGCCTCTTGTCCGCTACGGTAGGAAAGATAACCCACTAGTGCCGTTGCTCCCACTGTCTGCAACACAAACGGTATCACCAGTAACCAACGTAGTGGAATTTTTACTGACTCAACCCGAAGTTTTACATAATTGGGCAACAGCATAAATGGTAGTAGAAGCCTTTAAATAATATAGAGCGTCTGTATTGCAACTCTATCTGACTTGCAGCATAAAATATATACAGTACAAATGCAATTAACTTATCTACCGTAGGATATAGATATTATATTAGGTTTAGGCGATCGATATGCAATAACGATCGCTTTTTTTAGACAACGAATGATTTTATTAATACAGGACACCCGGAGAATGATCGGGATTGATTTCAATAACTAAATCTACTAAATCTGGGTTTTCAACTAATGGTTTAATGAATAATTCTGGGTGAATACTGCGCCAAAAGTAGGCGACAAATTGCTCAATAACTTCATTTGTCATTCCGGTTTTTCCAGATGCAATCATTTCTTGTTCTGCTTGTTTACGCCATTGCAAAGAAAGCCGATAATCGACGGGATAAAGGACAATTAAACGGTCTAAAAGTTGCCACAAAGGAACGTATTCTTGGAGTTTAAAATTGATGTCACGGGCGAAAGTGCGATCGCTTAAAGTAACAATTGGTTCTGGTGCAGAGTCGAAGGTGGTAGGATCGATCGGACGCACCCCCACAAACCAACCTTCAAATAATACAATATCAGCTTTTTCGACTATTTCTGGCGTAGTGCGATCGCCTGCACCTTGCCACAAAGATTTATCGAAGCGGGGAATTTCTACAGGTGTTTTTTGTTGGCGTAATTGAGTTAAAACTTTAATTCCTAATTCTACATCATGAGTTCCCGGAGGCCCTCGCCAAATTAATCTAGGGTCTTGTTGTTGCAGTTCTTGTCTTTCGGCGTAGGTTTTGTAGAGGTCATCGATCGAAATACTTATAGTTTCGAGCCGCAAATGTTTTAAAATTAAAGTAAGAATAGCTGCTAAAGTGGTTTTTCCCGTGCCTTGTCCGCCCAAGATTCCTTGAATTAAAGGACGTGGTAAATCACGCCGCCAAGTTGCTAATTGAATTGCCAAAGGTAGCCATAATTCCCAGAGAGTTTCTAGAATTAAAGGGCGACTGGTGAAACCTTTGTTTTGGCAATATGCGATGACTTGGGGATGGAGTTGGGGGAAGAAGTGCGAGCGATTATCAAGCAACTGGGCCACATTTTCGGAAGTAATTCCAAAAGCTTTTGCCCGTGACTGATCTGCCAAAGCCCAAATCTGTAGTTTTTCCAGAGAAGATGCTGATAAACTATTACTAGAAACCCAATTTTCGAGGATTTCTCTTAATGATTTCCTGTTGAGTTCTGGCATAGCATCAAGAACCGAGTTTGAACGCTTCAATAAATAGACTAAAAGTCAAGCCAATTTTGAGCAAATTAATTGATTCAGTTAATAAAGAGCGTTGGACTCCAGGCTTTCTAGTTGTGTAAAAAAATCTACTATATAACTCAGTAAATAATACCAAAATTCCGGCTGCTGGCACATCCCATCGTGCCGATTGACCAGTTTCCGTAGAGACAGCAGTTCCCAGAAAAAAGCCCAGCAACAAACAGATTAATTGTAATGATAACCGTCGCCAAGGGTTGCGAAACCAAGCGCCAATCTGATTACTAGTATAAACAACTAAAGTGTTAAGACGAGTGTTTTGCATTGCCAGAGATAATTTAAGAAGAGAAACGGGAACCTAAGTAACATTTTATAATCTGGGGGAGTTAATTTAAGATTAACTCCGAAATTACCGTCATGGGCTTAGTCATTTATATTAAAGGTTATTTTATTTAGCCCAAATCCGTTTCCATCTGAACGGGGATCTGTTATGACAAAATTATCACCTCTTAAACATAAAAATAGTTATATCTAAAAAACTATGAATCTACCAAAATGGCAAGTTTACACTATCTTTAGCGTTAGCTGTGGATTTGTACTTGTGGCATTGATCCTGAGTCGGTGGGAAATCAGCGTTACTGTTGAGCAAACACAGCCGCGAGTTTCTCCAGTTTCCTTATCAAATCGGGATTCTGCTGCGATCGAGTCAGTCACCAACAACCAATCTACGACAAAAGTCAATCCAAGAGCAACGTCGGTCAAAACTCCTCAGAGAGCTTTACGCTTGAGTAATCAAACAGATTATCCAGTGAGAGTTGCCTTTTTACCAAAACAGGTAGGAGTGAGAAAACAGCAGTCTGCTACCGTCAAACAATCAGTGTACGGTGAACCAGGACACTGGGACTTTGCTCCCCAAGAAGGTGCTACCAGTGGATTAGTTCTCTCTTTACCCAAAGGAATTGTACAGCTAGAAAAGGGAGATGTGCTGATTGCCTTTGCTCAAGATGGTTCCGGGCGCTACTGGGGTCCTTATGTTGTCGGCGAAACATCTTCACCCGTCTGGAATCGCCAAAAGTCAGAGTGGCAGTTAATTTTGCAACCTTCAAGTTAGCAGGGAAAGAGACAGAAGCTAAAATTCTCCTTGTTCCTGGTAGCCTTAACCAAAATTTGTCATTTCTCGCTAAAGTAAGTCTGACAACAAAACTGAGCAGGATTACTTACCGACGGTTAAAGGCTGCATGAAACTGTATTTTGAGCGCTTTACTATTCCTTTGCAGAAGTATTGGGAGACGCATCCGAAAATGGTGTGGTTACTCTCGATTTTGTGGGTGTTGTTGATTGGTTGGCTAGCCTTTTTTTGGCATTTGGGTAGCATTGGGTTGGTGGATGAGACTGAGCCTTTGTTTGCGGAAGCGGCGCGGCAAATGGTGGTGACGGGGGATTGGATTACGCCTTATTTCAATGGTGAGACTCGTTTTGACAAACCAGCTTTAGTTTACTGGCTGATGGCGATCGCCTACCAAACGATCGGTGTCAACGAGTGGGCGGTAAGACTCCCTTCTGCCTTGGCTGCACTAGCTTTAACGGCACTCGGTTTTTATACCCTGCAACGGTTTGGTTTTCCTAGCCCCTGGGGAGATGGGGAGAAAAACTCTCTCCCCACCCCCTCTGACCGAACCCACCCCCCCACCTCTTCCCCCAGTCCTCAGTCCCTTTCTGCTTGGATTGGTGCGGCTTTAATTGCGTTAAATCCGATTACAATTGCTTGGGCGAGAACGGGTGTTTCTGATATGTTGCTCAGTGGTTGTATCGGCACATCTTTGTTCTGTTTTTTTATTGGTTATGCGACAAAAGATGAAAGTAATTCAGGGGAAAATCAGCAAAAGTTCTTTTTAAATATTTCGCCTTGGTATATAGCTTTTTATGTTTTAAGTGCTTTGGCGGTATTAACTAAAGGCCCGGTGGGGATTGTTTTGCAGCTAATAATTATTGCTGGTTTTGTAATTTATTTGGGAAATTGGCGGGAAGTTTGGCGAGAAATGCGCCCGGTTTGGGGTAGTTTGATTTTTAGTGCGATCGCTCTCCCCTGGTATATCTTGTGCTATTTACGCAATGGCAATGCTTTCATTGATGCGTTTTTTGGTTATCACAATGTTGAACGCTTCACCCAAGTAGTTAATCGCCATTCTGCACCTTGGTATTTTTACTTTTTGGTGGTGTTAGTAGGGTTTTTCCCTTGGTCGATTTATCTGCCTTTAGCGGTCGTCAAATTGCGCTTTTGGCAAGGGAAAAAATGGCGAAATTCTGCCCGTTCCAGTCAGCTTGGTTTATTTGCTTTGGCTTGGTTTTTCGGGATATTTGGCTTTTTTACGATCGCGGTAACTAAGTTGCCCAGCTACGTTATCCCATTAATGCCAGCAGCGGCAATTTTAGTGGCGCTGTTGTTTAGCGAACAAATAACTTTTGTGACTTCGGAAAAGTTTCTGATTACCGACAGCGAGAAGTTCCAAACAAATAAAGGTTTGTTTTGGAGTGGAATTTTCAACGTTGTTTTATGTATTGCTATTGCAGGTTTACTGCTCTATCTGCCAAAGATACTGGGATACGATCCAGCAATACCTAATTTGCGCCAGCTGTTAGAAAAGTCTGGGTTAACATTCAGCGGTTTTTTAATTTGGGGAATTAGTGCGATCGCCCTAATTTTTTTACTCCTACATCGTCGCCGTTTACCATTCTTAGTAGTTGCCAATTTTATCGCTTTTGTCGCCTTCTTAACTTTTGTCCTCACACCCGCCTCTTTTCTCTTGGATAGCGCCAGACAAATGCCTTTACGGGAATTATCTGCTGTTATCAAAGAAGTAGAAAACCCAGGGGAAGAGTTGTTTATGATTGGCTTTAAAAAACCCAGTGTGGTGTTCTACACTCAACGAAATGTCAAGTATTTAGAAGGTTTTAACGAAACCTTTAATTACATGAAAAAAACCGCTGCTGCTAATCCAAATCGCACTTCTGTTTTAATCCTCAGTCAATCCAACCAAGTCGATCGCGAATTACTCGATACTACTCCCCATCAAGTATTAGCTAAAACCAAAGCTTACAAATTAATTCGGGTACTCGTGACTGGGGACTAGGGACAAAGGGAAAAGGGGACAAGGGGACAAGGGGACAAGGGGACAAGGGGACTGGGGAACAAGGAGAAGTTCTTTAATTTAAAACTCTTCCTTAACTTAAAACTCAAAACTCTCTCACTCAAAACTTTCCCTAGTCCCCAGTCCCAATTTTCTGAAACAAGACGCGATAAACAGGTTCTCCTTTATTAAAGGTGGCGATTTCGCGTTCGGTGGGGACTGGGAGGGGGTTTTGAGTTAACCATTCGGTTGTACCTTGTTTTTGGAAAGCTGGGTGTTCTTGAAAACGATCGCGCATTTCGATCGCCACAGCTTCCACATCCGATTGAATAAACACTTCGCCACCAATCACCAAATAATTAGCTAAATCAGCTACCGTTTCTGGTTGTACCATACGCCGTTTTTGGTGACGTTTTTTAAACCAAGGATCGGGAAATTGAATTGTCACTCGCTGCAACTTTCCCGGAGGAAGGGAACTCAGGAGAGGGCGCAAAGAATTATTTACATTGCAAAATAAGTAATGTAAATTTCCCAAACCTAATTGATCCCGATATTGATTTGCTTCATCAACTAAAGGTTCCCTAATTTCCAACCCTAAAAAATTCCAATCAGGTTGGATCTGTGCCATGCTCAACACAAATCTACCCCTAGCACAGCCAATGTCCAAATGTATTGGTTGATCCAGATCGGCATAAATTTGACTCCAGTCTGGGGGACTTGTTGGCGTTTGATACTTCCTGCTTAATGGGTTAACGTGCTGACGGACTCGGACAGCTGCCAAAATTTTTACTCCTTTTTCGTAAATAAACTACACAGATAGAGGTCGTAACGGCTCAGTATTAGTTATACTCGACGGGGATCAAGGTTGAATGGCACTTAAGCAAAAGTTTCGCCTTCTAGATCCCCGACTTCTCGAAGAAGTCGGGGATCTGGAGGTCGGGGATCTAGACAGCTTATTTTAGTTCCATTCGATCGAGGTTTTACTCATTTAATTCGCTTATTGCCATCATGAGTTTAGAATTTCGCTTCGCAGTGGCTAGCGATTTACACATCGCCCTTCCTCACACCATTTGGGACAATCCTTATCGGTTTCATTTGGTAGAAGTTAGCATTCCAGCTTTAGAATTAATTTTTCAACATTTGGCGCAACTCGACCTGGATTTTTTATTATTACCAGGAGATTTAACTCAACATGGTGAACGGGAGAATCATGCTTGGTTAGAACAGCGGTTGGCGCAGTTACCTTTTCCAGTTTACGTTGTACCGGGAAATCATGATGTACCTGTTTTCCGAGGTGATGAAAAAACTATTAGTTGGGCAGATTTTCCGAGTTATTATCAAAAGTTTGGTTATGATAACCCGAAACAACTTTATTACACTTGTGAAATTTTGCCCGGAGTGCGCTTAATTGGTTTAAATTCTAATAATTTTCATGAAAAAGGCGATCAAATCGGACGTTTAGATGATACTCAATTAGAGTGGTTAAAAGGTGTTTTGGCAACTGCTAAGGAAGAGTTGATTTTGGTGATGATTCATCATAATGTGGTGGAACATTTGCCGGGACAATCTCAGCATAAAATGGGGCGCAGATATATGTTAGAAAATGCGCCTCAGTTGTTGGAAATTTTACGTCCAAAGGTGCAGTTGGTATTTACGGGACATTTGCACGTTCAAGATATTGCTGAGGATCGGGGAATTTATGATATTACGACTGGTTCTTTAGTGAGTTATCCTCACCCTTATCGAATTTTACATTTTCGGGCTGATGAGTTGGGAAGAAAATGGTTACAAGTTGAAAGTCATCGAATTGATTCTTTACCGGAATGGCCTAATTTACCGAATTTTTCGCGGGAGTGGATGGGCGATCGCTCTCTCCAATTTATGCTGCGTTTATTAACCGAACCACCTTTAAGTTTACCCTTAGAAACTGCTCGCGAATTAGCCCCCAGTTTACGTTATTTCTGGGCAGATATTGCCGCTGGTGATGGGATGTTTGATTATCCAAATTTCCCCCCAAAAGCTAGGCGCTTTTTCCAAAATTTTAGTGCTACTGGAAGCGATCGAACTCCCGCAATGATTGACAATTACGCTACGTTGTTGCTTTAAGGGAAGGGGACTGGGATAGTTTCGAGTTTTGAGTTTTGAGTTTTGAGTTTTGAGTTAAAGAGTTTTCTTGCTCCCCTGCTCCCCTGCTCCCCTGCCCCCCTGCTCCCCTGCCCCCCTGCCTCTTCTAGGGTTGGCGACAAATGCCGAATACGGAGGTATAACCGTGAAGGAAGGTGCTACCTCCGACGGGGCCAATTTCGCCGTTACAGAAAAAGCCACTTAGAGGGGCATTTTTAATGTAGCGACGGAACATTTGGGAATCAAAATTAGGGCGACCATAAAGCCCTTCGCCTCTACCGACACAGGGGAAGATTAAAGCGCCAATGGCATCGGCATCTGCGGGGGTTTGTTGTAGGTAACGTTTAAGCATCATTTCTAAATCATCAGCGGATGCTTCGGCATCTCGGAGGTGAAATTTGATGCGTTGTCCGGGACGAACTCGATCGCCTATTGCGATCGCGCCTGCTTTGGGATCGACACCCAACAAATTGCGAATTAAAAAGTCTCCGTGTTCTAATTCCTGTTTAAATTCGTCTCTGGCTACACCAACAAATAGGGAATTTTGGGCTAATAGGCGATCGGTATCACTTAACCCTTGTAACAAATCTCGCAACACTTCTAAAGGTGGACGAGAATTATCACTACCAAAAGCATTACTACTTTGTTCTTCTAATCCCAAAACAATGTTTCTTTCCCCTTGGGTAACGCGATAAGTCTCACCAATGGGACGGCAACCTTGAGCCACAATTGTTTCTAAAATAATGTTACCGCTCAGGGCAACTCCTACCGTTCCTTCGCGATAGAGTTCGTAATTACAAAATAGAGCAATATTACCTCTAACGTTACCACCGCTAGCTAATCCACCTAATTTAATCGCTCCCGGATAGGCATAATCTAAACCTTCTAGGAGATCGTTGATCCCCGATAGAAAGGGATCGGAAAATAGAATGAAATTAGGTCGAGTTTCAGGTGAAACAGCAATTAAATTGACCCAAGTATCGGGAGAACTATCTAAATCTGGTAAAACTTCTGGTAGGAGATGAAAGGCTTGTACTGTTACATCTGGCAAGTGTAGCAAAGTCAGACTTAATCCTGGTTGTCCTTCTACTTCTTGGGCTTCGCCGTAGCGACTCATGCCAATTACACCGCCCCCACTGCAACCAATTAGTACTTTTGCTGATAATCGTTCTTGGAGTAAGGGCATTAACCTTGTATACTCACTAGCAAAAGCAGAGGAAATGAACACCAGTCCTAAGTCTGCTGATGCTTGTAATGATTGTTCTGTACGTTCTACAACTTCCTCGACAGCCGCTTCCAAAGAGGGACGGGTGGAGAGGGCATTTGCCCATCTAATTTGGTTGCTCATGGGTTTACCGTCACGTCCTATTTCCTGATTTTACGCTATCTGAAATCACAGCCTAGCAGAAATAATTGAGCAGTTGAAAATAGGTAAAAAGTCGATCGAACCCTTCTGCCTTCTGCCCTGGAGCCTTCTGCCTTCTGGCACTGTTCTATGTTAATTGTATGGTAGGATAGCAACCAATCTGTAATTTGAGTAGTAGAGAAAGGTTACGGTTTTCATCCTAGTAGCTTTTTGTAAACAAATGATAAGATGAAAACTGCTAAAGATACAGGGCGTTATTACATCCTGTAAATTCAGGAACGCCTAAATCTTAAGAAATAAGCTCAGATTCTTACCTAATGAAGAAGCTGATTGTAAGAATAGACAGTTAGGATCTCATTAGTATAGATGCCTCTGAGTAAATTTTAGAGGTAAAAAGCTGAGATTAAACAGAAAGATAGAAAATCCTCAAACAAAGACAAGATCTATGAGCAACATCGAACAACAAATCGAAAAAGAACGGGAACAAGCTCGTAACGTATGTGATTCTAAGGGTGCGACATCGGGCGAGTGTGCGGCGGCTTGGGATGCAGTGGAAGAATTACAAGCAGAAGCTTCACATCAGCGACAAACGAAACCCAAAACTTCTTTTGCTCAATACTGTGATGATAACCCGGATGCTGCTGAGTGTCGGCTATATGAGGACTAATTTTTGTTAGTTCCCATTGGTAAATGAAGTTAATAAGTAATTTCTGCAACCGAACTCGGTAAAATGAGTTCGAGTTGCCAATTTTTTACTGTAAAGCAGTTAGGAGATGATGCAAGAGAACATTTGGTTTCGACCGTTAGTTTGGATGGATTACCGACTAGCGGTATTGTTTACAGTGATTATTCCTCTGATTCTACTAGTTTGGGCTTTTGTGGGAAAAAGCGAGGCGGTGCAGAGGTTGATGATTATTTACTGGCGGGTTGCTAGTTTGTTAGCGATTACGATTTATTTGCTGATCGGTGGTTGGTCAATTGGTTTTATTACGGCTTTTGCGTCGAGGTTATTAATTCCGGCTTCTTTGTGGTTTTGGCAGGATATTAATGAGGAGATTAATGATTTGCCAGAGCAAAAATTGAGGTTAGGTGTGAGTTCCTGGCGCTGGGCAATTACAGTTTACAGTTTGCTAGGAGCGATCGCGCAAATTCCCTTCCTACGTTGCGCGTTTTCAGCGGGGGCGATGGATGAGCAGTTTTGTCAAGTTTGGCAAGAACCACCTTTTTTATTCAAAGCATATTTCCACGCTAATACTAGGGCGGGTTTTCTGGGATTTATTGGCTTAATGGCGCTGGTGTTTTATGTGGCGTATTTTGGTTACTTTTTGTTTTTTAGATTGGGGAAACAGGGACGCACGGCAATTGAACAATAATGAAATATGACTGATTCTATTGGTAGGCGCTTAGAAAAATATACGGAAAAATGTCCCCAAGAGGTTTTGCTAGTGAATGTGCAAATGGGGGATGTGGAAGACAAAATTGCCATTTTCAAAGGTTTTTCCAGTTCTTTAATGAATCCTACGGCTTGCGATCCAGATGTGCCAGTGTTGCCAGAAGAGGCAAAAATTCTCAGTGTCGATCGCATCGCCAGTCCCTATAATCCTTCAGCACCTCGCTATATACAGAAAGATTTAACTTGGGAAAATATGGAAGCTCTGTTATTAGAAGTAGGAGTTTAATTTAGGGAACTCCTGAACAGATATAGGACTTATATCAAATCGAAAAAAGAATGTAAAAAATCGCAGATGCCCCTAAATCCACCTTAATAAGGGAAACTTAAAACCTAGTATTGTTCCCCTCTTGGGAACAGGACTTAAAACCTAGTATTGTTCCCCTCTTGGGAAGAGGGGTTAGGGGGGAGCGAGCATCTGTAGCAAACTTTCAGATAATTGATCGATCGATCGCGAATCCTATTCCAGTTTTCACCTGCTACTAGCCCCCCTAGTCCCCAGTCACCGAGCAGTATTAGGTATAATTCGTTATTTATATAGAACTAGATTAACTTGGTTACTTACAATTACTTAATTGTATCTTCACAGAAAATACATATAAACACTACAAGTCCCGGATTACAATCAGGTGAAATAGTCAATCGGCAGAAGTAAAAAGCGTTTAACCACTTTAGACTAGCTCCCGAAAGTGCTATCCTCCACTAGTAAGTAAGTGTGATGTGTGGAGTGACTTTAGCTTATGGTTTCAACCCCTGTTAAAACTCAGTCTTCTGGACGTGCTGAATTAGGATTATCTCTAGTACAGCCAGTAAAATCGCTGCAACCGAGTCCTAGCCAAGGATACCATTCTATTGCTCTGCCATCGACGGCTTTATTTGGCACCGATGGGATTAGGGGGAAAGTTGGGGAGTTGCTAACTGCGGAACTGGCGTTGCAGGTAGGGTTACACTGTGGTCAGGTGTTGCGATCGACCTTTTGTGAGCAAGAAACTGGTAATAAAACAGTAATTGTCGGTCAAGATCCGCGAAATTCCAGCAATATGTTAGCAATGGCTTTATCTGCCGGGTTAACTGCGGCTGGGTTGGAAGTTTGGGATTTGGGTATTTGTCCGACTCCGGGTGTGGCTTATCTAGCAAGTGTTTCGGGTGCTTTGGGCGGGGTGATGATTTCGGCTAGCCATAATCCGCCAGAGGATAATGGAATTAAAATTTTTGGGCCTAGTGGTACTAAACTGAGCAAGGCATTACAAGCAGAAATTGAAGCTAGTTTGCGCGGAAAGCGGGAATTTTCGGCAACTACTGGGAATAGTTGGGGTAAACACTACCAACGACGGGATTTATTGAAAGATTATGCAGCTTCGTTGACTCAACCGCTGCAAGCAGGGTTAGATTTGCGGGGAATGCGCGTGGTGTTAGATCTGGCTTGGGGTGCGGCTGTGGGGATAGCGCCGGAAGTGTTTACGGCGATGGGTGCCCAGGTGATTTGCTTGCATGAATTGGCGGATGGCGATCGCATTAATGTTAATTGCGGTTCTACTCATCTGGGTGCGTTGCAGGCAGCGGTAAAAACTCATCAAGCGGATTTGGGTTTTGCTTTTGATGGCGATGCCGATCGGGCTTTGGCTGTAGACTCTCAAGGGCGCGTTGTAGATGGAGATTACATTCTCTATTTCTGGGGACAACATTTAGCTAAGGCGCAAAAGTTACCCGGAAATATGATTGTGGCTACGGTAATGGCTAATTTGGGTTTTGAACTGGCTTGGCAGAAATTCGGTGGTCAGTTTTTGCGGACACCTGTGGGCGATCAGTATGTTCACGCAGAAATGGTGCGTCAAGATGCGATGTTAGGTGGCGAACAATCTGGGCATATTTTATGCCGTCATTATGGAATTAGTGGTGATGGTTTGTTGACAGCTTTGCATTTAGCGGCGATCGTCAAGCAAACAGGAACTTCTTTAAAGGAAATGGTAGACCAAAGTTTCCAACCTTATCCCCAAATCCTGAAAAATGTCCGAGTTGAGGATCGGGAAGTGCGTCTGAATTGGCAAAATTGCGATGCTTTGACTAATGCGATCGCTCAAGCAGAAAGCGCAATGGCTGGACAAGGACGGGTTTTAGTTCGTGCTTCTGGTACTGAACCTTTAATTCGGGTGATGGTGGAAGCGGCTAATGCTGAACTGACTCATCACTGGGCAGATAAGTTAGTTCTCACTGTTCAACAACTTCTACTTGCGTGAACTACCCACACTGACCTGACGGTGAGCGTGTGGGCTTCCTGTCCAACAGAAAGCGTAGTAGTGGATTTCTTGCGTCCTCCCTTACTCCGACTTACATCTGGGCAACAGGCTTTATCCCCCGTTCCAGAGGTCAAAATTCGTAGTCCTTCATCTCGAAGGTTAATACTTGCGTTCACATCCCTGTCATGTTTGGTTTGACAGTTTTCACAAGTCCAAAATCTGACATCTAGTGGCAAACTACCGACTTGATTAAGACACACATGACAGGTTTTTCAACTAGGAAAAAATCTTTAGCTAAGTTACTTTTTTACCTGTTCCCGCCGTCGCAGTTGCAACTGTGACGGTGTTTCTGGATATTTGTATAGGATTATACGAAAATTTTTTGCTTTCTCTCCGATACTACAAAGATATAAGATATTTGTAAGATATGATTCAATTTCGTCAAAGGCGACCAAATAAAATTAAGAACGAATTAAATTTAATCAAAATAATAAAATTTTTAACAAACGAAGCTTGCTAAGCTTGTGAAGCTGCTAGCAAAAGATTTAAACGCTAACAATTCATACATAAATTAAATTGAGTGGCAGTTAAAATCAGTTCAACTAAAACTGAAGAGGGCTATAGTTAGCTGAAAAATCACAAAGGCAAACTTTTCGCTTCTAAAATGTCCCCATTCAGCATTCTTAAAAGGTGTAATTATGGTAGATTCTATATCCCTAATACCTAAATTAGCGTCTGGATTTTATGAGGAAAAACAGTTAGTTAACCCAGAAATTGCAGAGTCCTATAAAAGGAGTGTAATCTTGCAAAAAATAATTGCGCGAATTTGGAACGCTTCCGAAAGTTTAGGAATACAAAATTGTGCGCCAATAGAAGTAGCATTAGAAGAAATAGCCAAGTTATTAGATATAGAACGTTGTAGTTTTTTGTGGTATTTACCAAATACGAAACAAATTAATGTACCTCACGAATGGGTAGGGGAAAAACAAAAATTGGTGTCAGGGGAATATTGCCCATTAGAAATATTTACTAGAGCAGCTAGTGCTTTAGAAAAAATTGCTTCAGGAATTAAAAATGACTTAATTTATATGAAATCAGGGACTGATTCAATGTTAGCCTCGTTTGAGGTGATAGCGCAAATGCTGACGCAGCAAACAAATACGCGATCGCGCCGCCGAAGAGGCGAACAAAGTTCCTTACAAAAGAAAGATTATGCTCAATTAATAATTCCTGTTTATCGGGATACGACTAAAGAAATTTTTCAGGAAACCTCGCTAGGATTAATTGCTTGCTATTGTTCGGGACCACGTAATTGGAGTGTAAATGAGCTAGATTTTTTACAGTTAATTGCCCAACAATTAGCGATCGCGATTCGGCAATCGCAAATTTACGAACGTAGTCAGAGACAAGCGCAAAGAGAAAAACTAATTAATCAAATTACTAGCCAAACTAGGCAAAGTTTAGATTTAGAAACAATTTTAAATTCAGCGATCGCGCAGTTGTTAGATGCCTTAGAAGTCGATCGTTGTTTAGTGCATTTAGTAGAAACTGTCAGCCCAACCAAATCGGAAGTTAAACAGAATATATTATTAGAAAATACTAATTTAGAATTAACAGAAAGCCAAGCAAAAAGCTTTTGGGAAACAGCCCATCAAATAGCTTATCGCCGTCAGCATTTATATGAAGTGTATCGGGAACCTTTTCCGGCTTCTTTAAATGATTTTGACACTCAAGGGCCGATTACTCAATGGGTAATTAAACACAGACAATCAGTGGTAATTAATGATATTGCTCAGGATACGCGAATTGGGGAACAAAATGAAGAATACCAAAAAGCAGCGATTAAATCTTCTTTAGTGATTCCCGTACAAGCAAATAATGTATTACACGCAATTCTTTATCTTAATCAATGTGCTTATAATCGCTATTGGACAAAAAGTGATTTAGAATTATCAGAAGCAGTAGCGAATCAATTAGCTATTGCTATTCATCAAGCTTGTTTATATGCTCAAAGTCGGGCGACGATGGAGCGAGAATCTTTATTAAGAGTAATTAGTAACCAAATTCGTCGGACGTTAGATTTAAAGACAATTTTACAAACAACCGTCAAGGAAGTACAGAATTTTTTAGCTACAGATCGAGTAGCAATATATCAGTTTACTGAGGGAAATCAAGGTGAGTTACTGGTGCAAGAAACAAGGGAAAATTGCTCAGATATTGAGCAAGAGATGAGCCATAATTGTTGTTTTTTGCGAAAGTATTCCTATCCGTATCAGGGAGAAGTGGTACAGGTAATTAATGATGTAGCTAATGCGGATATTAGCGATCGCCATTTAGTATTTTTGCAGCAGTTACAGGTGCGGGCTAGTTTAGTCGTACCAATTATGAAAACTGAGGAAACAACCGAATTAGATGCAGAAATTAACAATAATAAAATTTGGGGATTATTGATTGTTCAGGAGTGTAATTTACCGAGAGTTTGGCAAGATTCGGAAGTGGAATTATTACAACAAATTAGTACACAGTTAGCGATCGCCATTCAACAAGCAGAACTTTACAAAAAAAGCCAACTTGCTGCTGCTACTGCTCAGAAGAAAGCCGCTGCTTTGCAACAAGCTTTGTATGACTTGCAACAAACTCAAGCCCAATTAATTCAAACCGAAAAAATGTCTAGTTTAGGGCAATTAGTAGCTGGAGTAGCCCATGAAATTAACAATCCAGTTAACTTTATTTATGGCAATTTAACCTATATTAATAATTACAGCAAAGACTTACTAAAATTAATCAATCTTTACCAAGAAATTTATCCCAATCCTAACCCAGAAATCCAAGAATGTAGCGAAGAAATTGACTTAGAATTTTTGATGCTGGATATGCCGAAAATTCTATCTTCCATGAAAGTAGGGACCGATCGCATTCGCCAAATTGTTCTGAGTTTGCGGAACTTCTCCCGACTTGAACAGGCAGAAATGAAAGCAGTTGACATTCATGAAGGCATTGAAAGCACTTTATTAATCTTGCAAAATCGGCTCAAAGGTAACGGTACAACTCCCCAAATCGAACTAATTAAAGAGTACGGAAAAATACCTTTAATAGAATGTTTTGCTGGACAATTAAATCAGGTATTTATGAATATAATCAGCAATGCGATTGATGCTTTAGAAGAGAAAACAGGCAAAGATAACTTATCTCCTACTATTACAATTCGCACCGGACTTTATGATGATAATTCTATTATTATCCGCATTGCTGATAATGGCCCAGGTATACCCGCCAAAGCCAAAAAACAATTATTTGACGCTTTCTTCACCACTAAACCAGTAGGAAAAGGCACAGGTTTAGGCTTATCAATTAGCTACCAAATTGTAGTAGAAAGACACCAAGGAGCGCTGTGGTGCGAATCAACTTTAGGAGAAGGTACAGAATTTTTTATCAAGATTCCTTTAGTACAACCAAGAAAAATTATTTAGAAATGGGTAGGTTGTTGCGCTTTAGCGCTATTATTACCAGTGGTAATAGCGCTAAAGCGCAACAACGTACCTAATATTAATTGTTTGTCAGACCGAAAATCGGGAAATTCAAAGAGTTTTAGCTTTTCTGACGCACCTCATTTTAGGAACTTTATTGATGCGAATCATTAGTTATTTTGATAGCTAGTGGGTTAACTTATAATTTAATTAAAGGTATGCTAAAACTATCAAGATAGAGGGACGAGAAATGTACAAGCTGTTAAAGAATGAGCAAACTAGCGGTGGATGGTTAAATAAAAGCGGAATTGTCCGTTTTTTAGAAACAATTCAAGATTTGTTAATCATTTCTCTTTGCATTGGCTTATTTACTTTGATGGCAATTCAGCTAAGAGCAATGTTTTTTGAATTGCTACCTCCGCTGAATTTTAAAGTAGTGACATCGGATATTCTCTTCTTGTTAATTTTGGTGGAATTGTTCCGACTTTTGATTATTTACTTACAGGAACAACGAGTGTCGATCGGAGTTGCAGTTGAAGTTTCTATTGTATCTGTATTAAGGGAAGTGTTGGTGCGGGGAGTGTTGGAAGCACATTGGACACAAATTTTATCGGCTTGTGCTTTCTTGATAGTTATGGCAGTGTTGTTAATAGTAAGAGCATGGCTACCACCAACATTTAGAGGAATCGATCCAGAAAAAATGATTTCTTTAAGACATAAAGGCAAGGAAACAGATGAATCTATAGCAACAGCAGAAAAGCAACAGCAAGATTATAAAATTGCTGCTAATTTCTTAGAAAAAAATGGTAATGTAGTGAGCGAACATCACTAGCATTTTTTATAGATTGTCGAATCTCGTTAGCAGTTAAATTTCCCAAAAACCCATCACCAAATACTCTAAAAGATCATGATCCAAGCAATTAAGAAAAGAGATGTGCAAGTTCTGCCGATCGGCTTAGATACAGTAGTAATGCGATCGCGCACTTGGGAGCGACTAAAGTTTGAGATTGAATACGCCCTACAACGGGGAACAACAGCTAATTCCTACTTAATTCAAGGCGAAAAAAACGTTTTAATTGACCCTCCGGGAGAATCTTTTACCGAAATTTTCTTAACAGCTTTACAGCGATATATTGACCCAAAAAGTATAGATTATGTAATTTTGGGTCATGTTAATCCCAATCGCGCCGCATCTTTAAAAGCTTTGTTAGAATTAGCACCACAAATTACTTTTGTTTGTTCTAATCCAGGTGCGATCGCTCTGAGAAGCGCTTTTGCTGAACAAGAATTAAACATTTTAGTAGTCAAGGGAGAAGAAGCATTAGACATTGGTAAAGGTCATCATTTAGAATTTATTGCTACACCTAGTCCTCGGTGGCCCGATCAACTTTGTACTTACGATCCGCAAACAAAAATCCTCTACACTGATAAACTTTTTGGGGCGCATATTTGCGGCGATCAGGTATTTGATGAAGGCTGGACTATTTTCCAAGAAGATCGACGTTATTATTTTGATTGTTTAATGGCTCCCCATGCACGTCAAGTGGAAACAGCCCTTGATAAATTAGCAGAATTTAACGTCAAATTCTATGCTACAGGTCATGGCCCTTTGGTGCTTTATAGCTTAACTGATTTAACCAAATCTTACCGAGAATGGTGTCAGCAACAGAAGAATCAAGAAGCAACAGTGGCGCTATTGTATGCTTCTGCTTATGGGAATACTGCTGCTTTGGCGCAGGCGATCGCACACGGCGTTACTAAATCTGGAGTCAGCGTTGAAACTATCAATTGTGAATTTTCTGAACCTACAGAAATTCAAGCCGCAATTGAAAAAGCTGATGGATTTATTATCGGTTCTCCCACATTAGGAGGTCATGCACCAACCCAAATTCAAACAGCTTTAGGAATAGTTTTATCCACAGCAGCAAAAACGAAATTAGCAGGTGTTTTTGGTTCCTTTGGTTGGAGTGGCGAAGCAATTGATTTGATCGAAGGTAAACTAAAAGACGCAGGTTATCGATTTGGATTTGAACCAATTCGCGTTAAATTTAAACCCGATGACAGCACATTACAATATTGCGAAGAAGCCGGAACCGACTTTGCTCAAGCTTTGAAAAAATCCAAAAAAGTTCGCCCATTACGTCAACCTGTAGGCGACTCTCAAGCAGCGAGAACTGAACAAGCTGTAGGAAGAATTATCGGTTCTTTGTGTGTAGTTACTACTAAAAAAGGCGACCTAAAAAGCGCCATGTTAGCTTCTTGGGTTTCCCAAGCAACTTTTAATCCACCAGGACTTACTGTTGCTGTCGCTAAAGATCGCGCCTTAGAAACAATGACTCACATTGGCGATAAATTTGTGTTGAATATTTTGGCAGAAGGGCGACAGTTACGGAAGCATTTCATGAAAAGTTTTGCTCCCGGAGAAGACCGTTTTGCTAATGTGGAAACTGAAGAATCAAAAAATGGTTGTCCCATTTTAACAGGCGCTTTAGCTTATCTAGAATGTACAGTACAAAACCGGATGGAATGCGGCGATCATTGGTTAGTTTATGCTACCGCAGATGAAGGAAAAGTGTTACAAGCTGATGGCGTTACTGCTGTTCATCACCGCAAGTCTGGTAGTTATTATTAATTAGTTGGTCATTGGTCATTAGTTATTTGTCATTTGTGGTTTTTGGTAAAAATGTGAAGTTCTGATTTTTAACCGCAGATGGAAGCAGATAAAAGCAGATAAACGCAGATGAAGATTTATTTTATCTAATGACTAATGACCAATTTTGCTATTAAACTGGAGTTAGATTAATCAGCTGAAACTATGGCTACTAAAGAACAACTAATTCACGAAATTGACCAGATGCCAGACTCTATGATCGAGCAAGTGCTTGAGTTTGTGCTATCTTTGAAAACTAAGCATTCTTCAGAATCAAATTCCAGTGATGTTTGGAATGCTTACCTAGCATCTAAGCGAGAAAGAGAAGAGGTTTACCGTCGTCTTGCCAACTCCTAATTTTCTCTCCTTTTCTGAAGTTGAGGAGATTCATACAGATATAATTGCTAGCTTTGGTGGTAGTTTCGGGATCAGAGATGAAGGTTTGTTAGAATCTGCATTAGCTCAACCACAAGCAACTTTTGGCGGCGAGTTTTTACATTCAACAATTTATGAGCAAGCTGGTGCTTATCTTTATCATATTTCAATGAATCATCCGTTTATTGATGGAAATAAGCGCACGGCTTTTGCGGTAATGGATACTTTTTTGCGGTTGAATAAGTATTATTTGAATTTAACAGATGAGCAAGCATATAATTTAGTTTTACAAGTAGTACAGGGTGAGATTAGCAAAGCAGAATTGATTAACTACTTACAACAATCAGTAATTTGCATTGATGACTAATTAATAATTAATCCCTATCTCACCCAATCGGATGACTCAAAAGCAGGAATTAAATCTAGTTAACTTGATAGTAAATTGGTTAATAAGGCGATTTCAGGAGTAAATAATGAAAGCTTGGAAAGTAGGACAAAAGTTAGTAAGCGATCGCAAAGGCACCGAAGCTTATATTGTGGAAATTAGCGAAACAACCGCAGGAATTTATGCCACCCTCTACAACCCTAAGCTCGGTTTTAGCCTCTGCTGCGATATAGAAATATTAGCTGAATCTGGTTGGAAACTCGCAACACAAAATTTATTTTAAAGCTAACTAACTGCTGATTAACGCTCACAAGAAACTACCATCAAATTCTTTTTTCTAAATATTGACCAATCATCAACTGTTCCCCAGCACGGGAAATAATTGATTGTCTGGTGCGGTAATTTTTTCCCACTAATTTTAACTCTTCTTCAAATACTGAATCGTTATATTCTGTTCGCAAACACAAAGTTTGCGGATTGGGGAAATAATACTTTGCTGTTACAGGTTTTGATGTGGCGAAACCGCGATCGCGATACAAAATATTTCCCCATGCACCAAACAAAGTTTCCCCTTTCGACTGCTTTTTCTCACTCACCGATTCCTTACTTTCCCAACTCACCTTTGCGCCACAACGGAGAATTATTTCATCACTTAAACCATGCAATTGCGCTAACTCTCGCAGTTCCTCCCTTCCCTGTTCCAGAAACTCAATTTTTAGGATACTCACCATCTCTTTAGTTTCCACCTGTGGCAAAGTGTAATAACGGCGCTCAGAATGCCAAGTCCCCTCCGACTCTTGGAAAAACGCGGCGATGAGATTTTCTGTTTGGGAAAGTTGTAGTAGTGTGGTCACAGAATTTTGTCCTAGTACAAAGTAATTGTCAGAATGCCGTTGATTGGCATTGCTTTACATTTCGTAACTTAACTTAATATAACGTAAAAATACTTACTCTTGGTCTACCCAGAGAATTAATGGGTGGCAGGGTAGGCATTAGCATTCGGGTCACAATTGATTACTGAAAACAAATTTGATGACCGAATCGCACAGCCCCTACTATTAAGTTACAATCTCTAAACCAAAAGTGTCTGACTCTAAAGAATGATTTTATTTTTGTTCAGAAAAATCAGTAAACTAACACAAACTTCCGAATCAAAGCATCTTTTTGGAGATGGTGCTCTGAGATGATTGATTTAATTAAGAGTTTCCAAGCTGCGACAGAAAACACTGAGGGAAAAGCGAGTGTTATGGCGATCGAGAATTTGCCTTGCTTAAATGCTATCAAACTATGACGTAATCGCAAGTAATGGCGAATCTTGTAAAAATCTGCATAATTATAAAAGCGATTTTCCCCAACCAAAATCGAAAGTTTCGTCCATACCCAAATGTTTTTATCCAATTGCTTTTGTAATAAAAACTGTTGATTGTAACGGGTAATAATTGCTATGAATAAAAGTTTCCAAGCCGGAAGATAAAAAACAGCAGGTAAAGCCAAACTCAAAACATCGGTAATACTACGCTGTTTAGCAGCAACTAAAGCCCAGTGTAATCTAAGATAATTACGAAAAGCGCGGATACTAGGAATATTTTGGCGATGCTTTTCATCAACTAAAGAGTAAATTTTTTCCTTGAGTTCAATATGAGTATCAAGTCGTTTTTGCCGGGAGAATTTTTTATTATAACTACCAGGCCAAACCGTGCGATAAGCTAAACATTGATTAATAAAAATAGCATCGCCAAACTGAGCAATTTTTACCCAAGAATCGATATCATCAAAATTAACATCTAACCGCGAATCCCAACCTCCTGATTTGAGGAAAGCATCACGAGTAAAAGCTACTTGAATCGGAGTACCAAAGGGAATTTGTTCGAGTAACATTCCGTAGTGAATGTCTTCTTGGGGGATGTAAAAAACTTTACCGGGGCCAGCTTTGCGGGTGCGGCTAAGTTCATTTTGGTTAACATCAACTTGTGCTGCTTGACAGGAGCAAATTACAGCTTGGGGACGCAGAGCGATCGCCTTTATAATCTCCTCAATACAATTATCTGCTAAATAATCATCATCATCTACAGGCTTAATCCAGTCTCCCGTAGCAGCTTGTACTCCCGCATTAATTGTTGCCGCATGACCCATATTATGTGAGTTGCGGTGATAAACTAAACGATCGTCTCCTTTAGCACGAAGTTCTTCCCGCAAATTACAGAGATATGCTTCTGTACCATCAGAGGAACAATCATCAGCTACCACTACTTCACAGGGTACACTTTGCGCCAAGGCTGAAGCTATTGAGCGTCTTAACAAAGACAAACGGTTGTAAGTGGTAATAACTATTGTGAATTTCATAGAGGTTTACCTGGTTAGCACCCTGCTGATTGGCTAATCTAGGGGGGGAGCAACTAATGCTTTGTTTGGCATTAGTATTACTGCTTATATTTTTCCCCGTCAACCCTCTAAGATTAGAAATCCCACAACAGTTAAAAAAGTAACGCTCAAAATATTAAGTTTTTTACCAATTTATTACTTTAATTACGTAATTCTTGAATCTCAAATACCTCTGGCGTAAAGTTTCCATGCAATCCGTAGGGAACGTGATGTTTTAAATGTAACCGAGCTACTGGTTTTTGATGCAAATTGCGAGCATCTAAAATCACTAAATCCGATCGATGATGTGCAGAATCATAAACTAACGTCATTATCCAGCCATCATCTTCATTGACGGCATCAGGAGCCGGAACAAACACAGGTTCACTGACAAAACCCTCTGGCGCAGCACTCCAAAGCTGTCTTTCCCCAGAAACTTGGTCAATTTTTAAAATTGCCTGAAGCGGTGCATTTCCTGACGCAGCATGAGCCGCACCAAGATATAAATAACGATGAGATCTGCCTACTTTTGCCGGATGCACCCAAGGAAACTCGCAACAGCGACTTTCTAACATTTGTCGCCGCACCGTTTGCTCATTCAAATTCACTACAAAGCGCCAAAGTTGTCCCGGAGAAAGCGCATCAAAATCTGTTTCTTGGTAATCAGAATTCGGATCGACGGTAGGGAGAGATTCATAGCAAACCGAGTCAATATAAATTTCGTTATCCTGCTCAAAAGCATTGGCATGATGGAAAACGAAACCCGACTTAGTTTCTAAAATCTTTACTTCCGAAATAGCAGTATTAGCATGACGGGGAATGATGATAATGCGTGTTGGTTCTTTGGGATTAAATTTGATCGATTGACCTGCACCTTGCCAACCAAATATAAAAGGCAAAGGATTAAAAGCTACAGGATTTTGAAAGAAAATACAGTAGTTTGGGGTAATGGCAAAATCGTGAATAAAGGCAAAACCAGGAACAGAATGAGCATGACGCTGGACAATTTTGCCAGATTCATCTAACTCGTAAATAGTAATAGTAGTAGAAAGTGCTGGTTTAATGGAGAAATTAACTAATCTAGGTTTGCCGTCATCCCATTCGCAACTGGGATCGATGCAAGGATGAGCAGCAAAAGCATCTCCTGGTTGTAAAATGCGATCAAAATATTCCATTCCCAAAGTCGCCAAATTATTTGGATTGAGGCGATGGGGTTCAGCTGCTTCCCAAAGTGCCAGGAGTTTTTTCCCCCAATAAATTACATTAGTATTGGCGATATTTTTTACTTTTAAATCAAAAGCATTAGCTAACCAACCCCCAGGTTTTTGAGTGCCAAAAACGCCACGATAGAGAATTTTTCCGGCTTTTTGTTCTTCGACAAAACCTTTAGTTCGGACAAAGCGATTTTGAAAGTAAGCTTTGCCGTTAGTAAAAGTAAAAGCACAAATCATCCCATCGCCATCAAAAGGATGATGTACTTTTTGTCCGTTAATATCTAATAAACCGGGGCCATTACGAAATAAAGTTCCTTGGAGATTAGGGGGAATTTCGCCTTCGATATCATCAATCCAGTAATTAAATTCTTGTTTCAGGGATTGATAGCCTTTTTGCCATTTTTGGCGATCGTAAGATTTGACCGGAACTGTAGATGCGTGTTCGTAAAGTTGGAAGTTTTGCATATTTTGGTAGTTGGTAGTACTGGAGAGTGCGTCAGACGATATAATTTTTAGATTGTAGAGACGTTGTATACAACGTCTCTACTTATTCAGCCGATTTCTCTGCTTCCATTAACAAAGAGTTAGGCACCAATTCTGACATCAAATCAGGTAAAAAAGGTTGTGTTATATGCCCAGAAGCAGTAGAATCAAGTTCCAAAGCAGGAACTGGTTGAATATATTGCTCAGAAACTTCTGCTTGGGGATCGCCTTTTGGCAACCAATTTATAAAAGGTAAAGGTAGAAGAGTGCTTAAGTTAGCAATTACTACCAATATCCAAAGAGATTGGAAATTATTTTCTGTAATTCCCAGCCAGTGCATTAACAAAGCGCCAAACTCATAAGAGAGTAAATGTGCTAAATTTGTCACTGACATGAGTAGTGCAAATAAGGTAGCTTCCACACCTGGAGGACAAAGCCTTGCTGCCAAAACTAACACTGGCATATAAGCAATTTGTCCCATAACTGTGAGAATTAAACTATCTCCCAAACTAAACCAATGGTCATCGATTCCCAAAGCGCGGTTTGTGTGAGTAACTAGTAACAGCATTGTCATTCCCAGCGCCGCAGACAGCACCGTTGTCCAAGCAAAAAAGCTGCGAAAAGGAACATTTTTAAAGAATCTTTGAAACAGCCAAACTCCTACCAAAGAAGCAACACTAGTTACTAAACGAACTCTGCCCAAAAACTCTGGTTGAAACCCCAATTCATTAGTAGTAAAGAAGAAAAAGGCGGCATCAGCGGTAGGGGTACATTGCCAGAGAAATAAAAATGCAGTGGGCAACCAAATTGCTTTTTGAGTAACAGCTTTTTTTAGTTGTTTAACTTGTTGCCAAAATGTGGAAAAATCGGGTTTTTCAATAATTGGTGACTCAGCAATTAACCAAGCCACGATCGACACAATGAGGGGAAAAGTGGCGGTAATAGCAAATACAGTGCGGGTGCTGAAATGTTGTAATAAAAAGCCGCTTAAGTAAGCGGTAATTAAACCTCCTAATGCGGTAGAGCCCCAAGAAAGAGATTGTAAAGATCCGGCATCACTAATTGATTCTCGTCTGGCTCTTTCTACGACTAAGGAATCTACAATTACGTCACTCATGGCAACAGAGAGGGAGGAGAGCGCGATCGCAATTGTCGCCCCCCAAGCACTATGCACCACCGTCGCCAAAGAAATCCAAGCCGCAGATCCCAAAAACCCAGAGAGAATTAAATAAGGTCGCCGTCGATAACCCAAAATTGGCAAACCATCCGAAATAAAGCCAAATAAAGGTTTAACTATCCAGGGTAAAGCCGCAATTCCCATAAAAGCCGACACTTGAGCCGGACTCAGTGCCAATTCATCTTTGAGGAAAAAGCTGACAGCTAGGCGTGCCAACCCTAAAACGCCCTGAACGAAGTACACCAATAAAATAGCGACTAACTCAGGTGTAAGTTCTTTACCAAATAAAGTTGTTTTTGTCAAGGAATCTTTGAGCTTAGACAAGCCAGAGGAGGAAACCACCATTGATAAAAAATCATTAAGAATTATGACATTTATAACATATATATTCTGGTGGCTGAAGTCTGTCAGTGGGGGGAAGGGTGGTTTTAGGTTGGTAATTTCCTAAAAATTGCGTAATTCCTGCTAATGTTAGAAGTTGAATGAGGTGTGAAAATGAGCTTTTTTTTAGAGTGTAGTAAGTAGGTGTAAATAAATAAAGTGATAATAGTTATATGAGGATGGGGTGGGCTCTCCTAGCCCGCCTCAGTTTTCACTTTATTTATAATTACCTACTTAGTTTGGAACTTCTGGAAACTATTAAAGAATAGGATTACTTTAATTGATCGCTACTATTCTCATGTCGCAATTCAGCCGGAGAAATATTTCTAGCTGTCTGGGTTAAGGAAACAGAAGTTTTCATGAATTACTCAGAAAAACTAAATATAAGTGGATGGTGCGTTACGCTACCGCTAACGCACCCTACAAATAAATTCCTTCGCGCTCTTCGCGTCTTCGCGGTTCAAAAAAAAATCTTATAACACCCCTTTAGAACTAGGAATACTTCCTAAACGACGGCGATCGAATTCCACAGCCATTCGCATTGCTCTAGCAAAAGCCTTAAAAGTTGCTTCAATAATATGATGAGAATTAATTCCGTCTAATTGACGAATATGTAACGTCATTTGGGAATGATTCACCAAGGCGACAAAAAATTCTCTAACTAACTGAGTATCGTAAGTTCCTACTCGCTGCGTCGGTATTTCCAAACCATAACTTAAATGAGGTCTTCCCGAAAAATCCAAAGCGACTTGAATTAAAGCTTCATCGAGAGGAGCGAGGAAATTACCGAAACGGACAATGCCTTTGCGATCGCCTAAAGCCTTCCCCAACGCCTGACCCAAAGTAATTCCTACATCCTCATTTGTGTGGTGATCGTCTATTTCCAAATCACCCGTTGCTTGCACGTCCAAATCTATCAACCCATGCGAAGAGATTTGGTGCATCATGTGATCTAAAAACGGAATTCCTGTCTTAGAAACACAGACACCTGTACCGTCCAAATTAATAGTTACTTGTACATCTGTTTCGCCCGTAGTCCGTCGGACAGTTGCGATACGTGCGGGGGTAATTTGCTCTGGATGTTCGTTAGAAAGAATTTGGCGATCGCTAATTTGCATAAACTAATTTCAAATCACTAAATAAACCTATCCCATTCCCATGATTTCATAACCAGCATCCACATACAAAATTTGACCTGTGATGCCGCTAGACAAATCACTGCATAGGAAAGCAGCTGCATTACCCACTTCTGTTTGGGTAACAGTTCGTCTCAAAGGTGCCACTTCCTCGACATGATGAATCATATCTAAAATTCCGCCAACTGCCGAAGAAGCTAAAGTGCGGATCGGACCTGCCGAAATCGCATTTACCCGAATATTTTGCGGGCCTAATTCAGCGGCTAAGTAACGAACATTCATTTCCAAAGCTGCTTTAGCGATCCCCATGACATTATAGTTAGGAATCACCTTTACACCGCCTAAATATGTTAGGGTAACGATGCTACCGCCTTCTGTCATCAAAGGTTTAGCTGCCCCACTCAACTGAATCAGCGAATAGGCACTGATTTCTAAAGCCAAGCTAAAGCCTTCTTTAGTGGTTTTGCTAAAATCCCCTGACAAATCATCTTTTTTGGCAAAAGCCAAACAATGAATCAGAATGTCCAGCTTACCCCATTTTTCGGCGATCGTCTCAAAAGTAGATTGGATTTGGGCTTCATTTTGGACATCACATGGTAAAAACAAACTGGGGTTGAGTGGTTCTACCAACTCAGCCACTTTTTTCTCCATGCGTCCCTTTTCATCAGGCAGGTAGGTGATGCCAAGGTTGGCTCCAGCTTCATGAAGCTGTTGGGCAATGCCCCAAGCAATCGATCGATTGTTGGCAATGCCAGTTACAAGTGCGTTTTTTCCGGTTAAATTCAGCATAGTGGTTCATTATATCTGAGAGTTGACCCGACAAACAGCGCCAAAATTCCCCCAATCTTACTAAAATTACAGATCATTTTGGATAAATGTATCTTAGAATACAGAAAATTCTGGTAATTACTTCAAATTTTGCCTTAGTTTCTTGGGTTGAACCACGAGAAATAAACTCGGTTTTGCGGCTGAGAAATTTCTGTGAAGATGAGGAGCTAAGATGCAATTATATAAGTAGCTATTATGTGTTATATTGCACAGGAATTTTATTGATCTCCGATGCGATTGGCAAACAAATTATGGATGTCTGGGAACACATAATAGTCAAAAAGACAAACATCTAATAAACTACATCTTGACCAAACAGCAAAAACTTATAAGCTAGATTTTGGGAAGTGGGATGGTAGGAGTTATTACTAAGGATAATTGTCAAGAATTAAACAAGTTTCTTGGGTGTCGGTGAGGGCAAAAAAACATGGTCGTTTTAGACGATAGACCGCTAGCATCTGTATTTCGGCAAATAGGAGGTGGTGCATTTCCACCAGTTGTAGAAACCTTTGAAAGGGGAAAGACTATTTTTTTCCCCGGAGATCCAGCCGAAAGGGTATATTTTCTTCTCAAAGGTGCGGTAAAACTTTCGCGAGTTTACGAAGCAGGAGAAGAAATTACAGTGGCGCTACTGCGAGAGAATAGTGTGTTTGGGGTATTATCTCTGATTACAGGGAACCGCTCAGATCGGTTTTATCATGCGGTCGCTTTTACACCAGCGGAATTACTTTCAGCACCAATCGATCAAGTAGAACAAGCACTGAAAGATAATCCTGAGTTAGCAATGTTAATGCTGCGAGGTTTGTCTTCGCGCATCCTACAAACAGAAATGATGATTGAAACCTTAGCTCATAGAGATATGGGATCAAGATTAGTCAGTTTTCTGTTAATTCTTTGCCGCGATTTTGGCGTTTCCGGTCAAGATGGGATTACTATAGATCTAAAGCTATCCCATCAGGCGATCGCGGAAGCCATCGGTTCCACTCGCGTAACGGTGACTCGTTTGCTAGGGGATCTCAGGCAGGAAAAAATGATCTCCATCCATAAGAAAAAGATTACTGTCCATAACCCAGTAGCGTTAAGCCAACAGTTTACCTAATTGCGGTTTGACAGAAATCAAAATTACTTCTCCCCTGATCGGGAAAAACTTAAATAGGTGTAAATTATTTACTCTATTTAAGTGAATAGCTTCAATATTTAGTAGGGTGTGAGATAGTCTGGATGTGGAGCTAATTTAGCTGAGTATGACCACCGGGTTAATCCTGATAGCAGCAGTTTTGGTGTTGGGAGGTGTGATCGCATCGGTGGGCGATCGCATTGGTACGAAAGTGGGCAAAGCTAGACTCAGCTTGTTCAATTTACGACCCAAGAACACAGCGGTGTTGATCACCCTCCTGACAGGTAGTTTAATTTCAGGTTCCACACTGGCAATTTTATTCGCCGCCAGTGACCAATTACGTACAGGTGTTTTTAAATTAGGGACAATTCAAAGAAATCTCAAAAACGCCCGTCAAGAGGTAGAAAGAACCAAAGGAGAAAAACTGCTTTTAGAAGCAGAGAAATTTCAAGTAGAAAGGGAAAAAAGTCAAGTAGAAAATGAGTTAGCGCAAGCTAAAGCACAACAAGCAGCAGCACAGAAACGCTTGGATGACACAAATCAAGCGTTGCAGATGGCGTTGGCAAAACTTTCGGAAGCAGTTGCCAAACAAGCTGGTACACAAGCACAATTAAATCGCACTCAAGGGCAATTGAGCGAAACTCAAGGGCAATTGAGTCAAACTCAGGAACAGTTAAAAGTAGTTTCTCAGCAAACGGAAAACTTGCGCCAAGAAATTAGCCGCTTGCAGTCAGAAAGAAAAGAGTTGATCGGGCAAAGAGATCAAGTTCAGCAGCAAATTACTGAACTAAAAGCGCAATTGGATCAAAGAGATGAAAAAATTGCCGCACGCGATCGCACAATTAGGTTACAAGACCAACAAATTGCGGTTCGTGATACTGCCATAAGTGAGCGCGATCAAAGAATTAGGACACAGGATCAACGGATTTATCAAAGAGAACAAGAAATAGGGATTCGCGATCAAAAAATGCGAATTCAAGACGAAATAATCGCTAAACAAGAAAGCCGTTTGAAAGCTTTAGAAGCTAAACTTAACCAAAGCGAACAACTAATTGCGGAACGGGAAAAATTAATCACAGAAAAAGAGAAACAACTTAACCAAAGAGGTAAAGAATTAAACCTCCTGCAACAGGAAGTTGCCACATTAGAGCAGTATTATCAGGATTATCAAGAATTACGCCAAGGCAATGTCAGATTGCTGCGAGGTCAAGTACTGGCATCAGGTGTATTTCGGATTGTTGAGCCCACAGCTGCTCGTGCAGTGGTAGATCAATTATTATCCCAAGCTAATCGCTCGGCAATCCAACGCACTAAACCTGAAGAAAATAACAATAAAGAACAGGTAATTGTAATTAGAGAAACAGAAGTCGAGCAATTAATTAACAAAATAAATGATGGCAATGATTATGTAGTTCGGATTATTTCAGCTGGTAATTATGTCCTGGGAGAATCGCCCGTGCAGGTATTTGCTGATGTCACTCCTAATCGCGTAATTTTCCAAGCAGGAGAAGTATTAGCAGTAACTTCTGCCGATCCCACAAAGATGACAGAAGAACAATTGCGTCAGCGAATTGAGTTACTCATAGCAGCTTCTCAGTATCGCGCCCGACGTGCGGGAATTGTCGCTAATACAATGCAAATAGGAGACGATCGCATCGAAACATTAACCCGCTTTTTAGAGCAATTAAAACAATTTAAAGAACCCTTAGATGTACAGGTAGTAGCATCAGATACTACCTATACTGCTGGGCCAGTGAAAATGGATTTAGTCGCCATTCAAGGCGGACAAGTAATTTTTAGGACATCTTCAACGGGGTAAGGGAGCTCTCGGAGCTCTCGGAGCTCTCGGAGAATTAAAGAATTTTCAGCTTGATCTGTAGAGGTTAATCTAAAATCTAAATTTACAATCTAAAATTGAGATGATGTTTTCTCCTGATAGTCCTAATCCTGAATCTAGTGCATCACCCAAACAGCCTGTAATTTTGGGTTTCGATCCAGGGCGGCAAAAATGCGGTTTAGCGGTAATGGCAGTCGATCGCAAACTACATTACCACGAAGTTATTGCGGCAGAAAAAGCGATCGCCACCATTCAAGAATTAAGACAAATTTATCCGGTTTCTGTGTTAGTCATGGGAGATCAAACTACCGCTAAAACTTGGAAAAAACAACTCGATCGAGAACTGCCAGAGCCTTTGCGAATTATTTTGGTTGATGAACGATATAGTACTTTAGAGGCACGCGATCGCTATTGGCAAATGTACCCACCTCAAGGACTTTACAAATTAATTCCCCAAGGAATGCGACCTTTACCCCGTCCGGTAGATGATATTGTCGCCATTCTACTCATCGAAAGATATTTAGGACGTTTAGTCAGTTGTTAAGTTCTAAAACTTAGCCCGGATCTTGAAAGCATAATCTCCACCTGGCTCTAGTTGATAATCGGACTGTTCTAAAAATCTGCCCAAAGGCTCGATAATTAAAGCACGCCCCAGAGTAGGTTGAACAGACAACTTACCCTGTTTAAAACACCATTGGAAGTGCCACTCATAATCTTCGGCTCTCACTTCCCCGGCAATTTTACCCTGTAGCCAACACAGTTCGGTAATGCGGACAAAGGCGGTGGTTTCTGGTAGAGGTTTTGCGCTCACGATTTCAGGACAATCTACTTTAACTCTCTTTTCTCATACTAAACTGATGGCAATTTGAGTCAATCTCATTAGGATCGAAATATATACCCACCATAACCCTATAATCCACCGGAGGATACACTTTGACTACTTTTTCTGGGTCACAAAAGAGTTTACAAGACAATTCCGCAAATTCTCCAGACCTGGAAAGGGAACTGGACAATGCTATTTTTAGCTTTACCGATATTCAAGAAGAACTAAATTATAAACAGGCGCAAACTGCCTTAAGAGAGATTGTTGCTAAATTAGACCTTTCACCCCAAGAACAAGCCGGACTAGAACCAGCAATTAATGATTTACAAAATATGCTGGATAAGTTGGAACATTCAGTAGTGCAAATTGCTGTGTTTGGCATGGTAGGGCGGGGTAAATCTTCTTTACTCAACGCTTTATTAGGGGAAAAAGTGTTTGAAACTGGCCCTTTGCATGGCGTAACTCGCAGCAGTCAAAAGGCGAATTGGTACTATTCTCAAGAAGCTGTAGGTGATGGTAATTCTCAGGTTTTAAGAGTTGCTTTACCTGGAAAAGGTAATTCCCAAGTAGAGTTAATTGATACTCCGGGATTAGATGAAGTAGATGGGGAAACTCGTGCAGCTTTGGCGCGAGATGTGGCAAAACAGGCAGATTTAATTTTATTTTTAATTGCTGGCGATATGACGAAAGTGGAACATAGTGCGCTTTCGGAATTACGATCGGCTGGTAAACCGATTTTATTAGTATTTAACAAGATAGACCAATATCCTGAAGTCGATCGCATGGCAATTTATCAGAAAATTCGTGACGATCGCGTGCGAGAATTACTCTCACCTGATGAAATTGTTATGGCTGCGGCTTCTCCCTTACTAGCCCAAGCAGTACGCCGCCAAGATGGTAGTTTAGGCGTACAAATGAAGCTGGGAGAACCCCAAATTGAGGAATTAAAATTAAAGATTTTAGAGATTTTACATCGAGAAGGTAAGTCTTTAATTGCTCTTAATTCGATGTTGTTTGCTGATGAAGTAAATGATAAAGTGCTAGAGCGAAAAATGGCAATTCGAGAAAGCAGCGCCAATCGAATTATTTGGAATGCTTCGGTGACAAAAGCATTGGCGATCGCACTTAACCCACTCACAGTAATAGACTTATTTAGTGGTGCCATTATTGATGTCGCTTTGATTTTAACTTTGTCTAAACTTTACGGAATTCAAATGACTCAACAAGGGGCTGTATCTTTATTAAAAAGAATTGCTCTTTGTATGGGTGGTTTAAGTGCTAGTGAATTAGTCGCAAATTTAGGTTTAAGTTCTTTAAAAGGTTTGTTAGGATTAAGCGCACCCGCAACCGGAGGTTTATCTTTAGGTGCTTATTTCTCGGTTGCATTAACTCAAGCAAGCGTAGCTGGTGTTTCTTCCTATGGAATTGGACAAGTTACTAAAGCTTATTTAGCAAATGGTGCTTCTTGGGGCGCAGCAGGGCCAAAAGCTGTGGTCGATCAAATTTTATCTTCTTTAGATGAAGATTCGATTTTGAATCGCTTAAAAGATGAATTGCGGGCGAAATTATATACCAGAATATCAAACGACTGAAGTCGATACAACAGACCAGGTTCGTTGTAAACACTTTAGTGTTTTTCTTTGGGATAGGTACGACTGAAGTCGATACAACGGACTGAATTTTAATTCAATATAAATCATAAAAATAGGTGCTTTTTCACTTTGGAAAGCACCCTAAGTTAAGTATTGAAATTGTTGAATTGGTTAACTAGATTCGAGGTGGTTCATTCTTTTTGCGTTTAAAGGATTCTAACCAATCTCGAACTTGTTCGCCAGCAACATCGCGACTACCTAATCCAAAGGCTATTGCTGTGGCTACTGCGATCGCACCAAGCAATAAACCAAAGGCTAAATTAACGATATCCGCAGCAATGCCCATTTGTTGTAAAGCCATTGCTGAAACTAAGATAATAATCGCAATTCGCGCCGCATTTCCCAAGATAACTGCTTGTTGATTTCCCGAACTGGTAATCAGATTGAAAGCGAGATTTGCTAGATACAAACCGATCGCAAATATCACTAACCCAACTAAAATCTGCCCAGCTATAGCGACAATTCCCGAAACAATTGCGGTGAGGGCTGCAAAATTGAGAACTTCTACAGCTGCGACTGTAGCTATCAGCATGATCCCCACTAACACAATAATTCCGACAATTTCCGAAGGAGTTCTGGAAACAGTTTTTTGTTCAACTGTTTCTGGTGTCGGACTATCAGCAGAAGTTTCTGAGGGAGAGACAATAATTCTACTACGAGTTGCTCTGGGTGTGGGTAAACCAATCCAGTTGAAAACGTTGTTGAAGCCAATACTTGTTAAGATACTGGTGACAACATCCGCTAAAAACTTACCGATCGCATAAGCTACCGCTAAGATAATGAAAGCTGTGAAAATTCTCGGAATTGCACTGAGAATTTCATTCAGCATGGCGATCGCTGGAATCGAAATCGCACTAATTCTCAGAGCATTTAGGGCTGCTATTGCTACCGGAATTAAAATCAGTACATAAACAACTGTACCAATAATCCAAGATAGAGATTGCCCAGTTGTCGAAGGATTAATCCCGAAACGAGTACCTAATCTATCCGTTCCCGCAGCTACTAACAAATTAGTAACTATTCGCCGCACAACTTGAGCAACTAACCAACCCGCTGCACCAATCAAAATCGCCGCAAATATATTCGGCAATATTGACAGAATATCATTCAGTAATCGTTGTACTGGTTGTAAAGTTCCCGCTAATTCTAATGTACTTAAAATCGAGGGCAGAAACAGCAAAAAGATAAACCAATACAGTGTATTACCAATGGTTTCACTGACAGAAAATTGGTTGTTTGTTTCGTTAACTTCTTGGTTAAGACGCTCATCTAGTCTCACCGCTTGTAATGAGCGTGTTACTACCAATTTAACTACTGTTGCTATTACCCAAGCAATAGCTAAAAGAATAGCTGCTCCTGCTAATTTTGGCAGGAAAGTAAAGACTTGATTGAGTAAATTATTCAGCGGTTCATAAACCGCTGTCAACTGAAGTGCTTGTAAAAAAGCGACTAGGGCAAAGATGAAAATGATCCAAAATACTATGTCGGAAATCCACTTTTCTACAGGTAGACTTTCCGCATCAGGTCGCCCTGTCACCCAAGCTGTAATCCTATTATCAATGCTAGTGCGATTTAGCAGTTTCTTGACTGCCCAAGCGATGATTACCGCTAATAACCAGCCTAAAACTAAGATGACGATCGCACCTAACAAATTCGGTAAAAACTGACCAATGTTGCTAGTGGTTCGCTGGACAACATCCACCGTGTCATTTACTGGGTTAGTTGTCCTTGTAACCTGCGCCACAATTTGATTAGGAGGAGTCGGCACACTCACAACTAAATGTGCTGTACTTTGCCAAATGTTATTCATAGTTTTTCTGATTTATTGTCAGAATTGTTGGTTAACATACCATAAAATTGTCTTTGCCAAGCATAAATTCACGATTTTTACTTGTCATCTACCTTTATGAGTAAATACCCTAGCAGAGAATTTACTCGGACGATCGGTAAATTATTTAACCAATTAACAAATCTTTAGAAGAGCTTATTTCAGAAATTACGTAAAATCAACCTCTTGCCCCGGTATTTTTAATTACCATTGCGGAAAAGTTAAATATTAATTAAGATTAAAGCTCTAAAAATGATCCCACTCATTCTGCTTTCTCGGTATTGATCCCAAAGTGCAAAACTTGATTAATAATTACTGTGGAGGATAATTGAGAAATATGATAGAGTAAATGAGAATATTTACTCAAACCGATCTGGGAATAAATTTCCCCTGAACTTGCAACAGAAAGGACTTTAATTAAAAGTGACAACAGATAGGCAAGTTTTTGAACAATCAATTCAAATCAAAGCTAGTGCTACAGTAGTAGAACGCTGTATTACCGATCGCACTTTAATGCACCGCTGGTTAAATCCAGCTTTGCGTTGCGATCCTGTAGGTGATTGGAACACAGAAATTGGTAGTCGCAGTCGATTTGTAATTCAAATTCCCCTGTTAGAACCTACATTAAACAGTACAGTAGTGGAAAGAGAACCCGGTTTAATTGTATGGGAATTTACAGGTTTTTTCCAAGGTCGCGATCGCTGGGAATGCCAACCTATAGACGATGGTACACTATTAGTTAATCGCTTTGAATTTACAGTAGCTAACCCTCTAATTCGTTGGGGATTTAATACTTTCGCTGCGGCTTGGACAAAGGAAGATATGCAAGCACAATTACGCAGATTAAAAATAGTTGCTCAAGAACAAGCTCAAAGTTTTAAGTAGTTAATAAATTATTATAAATTTTCTCGAATTTGGGCTACTAATTGCCTAATAAAACTAGAATCTTCGGCGTTAGGAACCTGCATCAAATAACTTTCTAAATCTTGACAAGCCGATGCTAATTCGCCAATTTGGTAGTAAAGCAAACCGCGATCGCGCAGTTCTGTCGGAGTCCCAGGAAATAACAATAAAATTCGTTCAATACTCGCTAAAGCCTTCTGCCATTCCCCCCGATTAAGATAAATCATTTTCAGATTCATCAGCATTCGTGACAAAAAGCGACGGGGAGTTACAGGTTCTAATAAAGTTGGCGAAATTGTTACAGGTTGCTGATAAATTTGACTCAATCTTTGTTCGCAATCTTGCTCAAATAAAATCTCCCCTTGATTAAAAGCATCCACATAAATTCCCACATCTGGAAAATCTGGACGAATTAAAAAATGACCCGGCATTCCGATTCCTACCATCGGAAAATCTATACGTTGAGCAATTTCTAAATAAACCAAAGAAAGAGTAATCGGAATCCCAGTTTTCCGTTCCAGTACTTGATTTAAATAACTGTTACGGGGATCATAATAATCATCATTATTACCAGTAAAACCCAAATCATCGTAAAGATAATTATTGATACATTGGATAACTCGTAAAGGATAGGGTTCACTGGGTAAACGTTCCTCAATCTCCTCCGCCATTGTATCTAAAGCATTGAGAAATTCCTCTGGATCGAGGTCGGGATATTCTTCCTGAGCAATATACAAAGCTGCTTTTGCCAGATTAATGTTTTTCTCAGGCTGATGAATCTCTCTGTAGAAATATTGCCGCGCCAGAGGAAAGTTCATTTAGTGAAAACCTAGTACTTCAGAAATTGCCTTGACGATATCAAGATAAATGTTACCTTGTAACTGACGAAATAGCTCAAATTTTGTGTTTGGTGAGCCAAAAATTGGTCTAAGTGTCCATCCTAGCTGGCTACCAACAAACCCATAGAGGACTAACCAAAATTGTAACAGTCGAGTACGGGTTGGTTGACCTTCCGTGTCAGGATCGGAAATTAGCTGCATTCCTTGATAAAGGAAGTGTACACCAATTACGCCTGTAAAGATGAAAATAGCAACATTTAGTAATTTAAAAAATTGGTAATTGTTAGTAGTGATCAGGAAAAACAAAGTCACTGGTGCAAAAGCAATTAACAGCGCACTAATCACCGATGCAGCCGTTAATACAACGAGAAAATGCTGGGCTAGGCTACGACTAGAACCGAAGAAGATATTAAAAATGTAGAGAGTAGGTAAACAAATCAAAAGAGTGAGCAAATAAAGAATTGGTAATTTAACAGCAGCAGATAATCCTTGAATTGGGCTATGAGATAGACCAATGATTGCTCCATAAATAGCAAAAAATATGGAACTACAAACCAGCAAGGCAATAATTTTATGATTGATTTTAGTGCCTTGACGAATTTCTTCTAAAAAGGTTTTGCGATCGCGTAACAGCCCAATCAACACCCCAAAATAATTACCCATTTTAAAAGAACCCTGCATTTTTCCTTCTCCCGGAACCATATTTACTTTCTCCATAGCTACATCACAACTTTCAACTTTTCCAGAATCCTAAAAGTACGTTGTTGCGCTTTAGCGCTGAAGCGCAACAACGTACTTTTTCTTATCCAACTTGAGACATTGCTTGTTGCACACCGCGAATTTGGCGTAAAGTTTCTTGAACAGCTTCTTGATCGCCAACTTCCCGGAACAAAGACAAAGCTTGTTGATAGGAATCCATCGCTTTTTGTTGGCGGTTAAGATAACTGTAAGTTAAACCAATCATATAATAAGTAACAGCTTTAGTCCTTGGCTGATTCAGAGATTCTTCAATTTTTCAAGCTGTTTGGAAACTGTTTAATGCTTGTTCATATCCTTCTTGTCCCAGGTAAGCCATACCTAAATTGCAAAGAACAATAGCTTCACTGCGAGGAGTTTTTAATTGGCGAAAAAGTGCCAAAGATTGTTGATGGTAATCAATTGCTTGGGCATATTTGTTTTGTCTTCTATAAACAACACCTAAATAATCTAAGTATGCAGCTTCATTAAAGCGATCGTTCAAATTCCGGCTAATTACCAAATACCCAGAATCAGTTGTAGAAAGATTTTTTGCTTGTCTACTCCTCTATATGTCTGGGTGAAAACGACCTATGCAGTTAGGTAGGAAAAATTTTTTTAGTAACTCAAGTTGCTAATTACAAGTCTGGCTCTTTCTTCGCCCCCCTAAGAGATCCCCCTGGAGCCCCCCTTACAAAGGGGGGAACCAGCCCAAGAAGAGCTATTAACATCACGGGGGAACTCCGAAAGAATTAATAACTAGCAACTTGCGTTAGTAGTTGAACAAGTTAAAGGTTATATTTCAGATTCAGCAGATTGACTAGTCTGAGCTAAATATATTCCAAATAAAACCACAGCAAACGTCATCCATCCAAACAAACTTACCTGTTCAGAAAAAATGAACCAAGCAAATATGGAAGCTAGAACTGGTTCAAGGAGAAGGGTAACAGCGACAACTCCTGATGATAACTTGCTGAGGCTATAAGCCAACAATCCTTGACCCAAAACTTGGCAAAACAGGGCTTGGAAAATAATGAAAAACCATCCCATTCCAGAATAGGGTAATAATCTATCTTCGGTGAGTGGCAAAATAGGCAAGATAAAAAGTGTTGTGATTCCGCAGCGACATAGCATAATGTTTGCGGTAGTAAATCGGTTTCGCAGTCTTTCTACCAGCATCAAATAGGTAGCGATAAATATGGCAGTAAGAAGTGCTAATCCATCACCAAATATTTGGTCACTGCCCAATTGTACCTTATTGAATTCAAAGGCGATCGCACCCACCAGCGCTATAGCCATACCCATAAAAAATTTCTGATCGAAACGCCGACCCAATAAAAAATACCCCAACAAACCGACAAATAAGGGATTTAAATTAGAAAGTAAAGCCACATTAGCAATGCTAGTTTTAGTCACCGACCAAACCCACAAGAGAAAGTAGGTAGCCCCCGTAGTTCCCATTACCAGCAATAGCCCCCATTCCCATTTGGTAAAAGGCTTTTTTTCTAAAGATCGATCGTCTGAATTTGGCTTTTGGAAAGTTTCGATCGCACTTAGCAAAGCAAAGATGATTGTCCCGATCCAATTGCGATGAAATGCTACGGCATTTGCACCAATTTCCTGTTCGCATAATTTCACCAAGCTTGGTGCTAAAGATATCGGAATTAGAGCGAAAAATAATGATGCAGTCCCGATAAAAATGGCTGCTTTAGACCAGGAGTGTTCTAGTGATTGTAGTTTGACATTCATACTCTTGTTAGTGGTCAATATTCTGGCTGATACATGAATTTATAAGTGCCAACTTATGTCCTAATATTTAATTATCTCTGAATAGTTCATTTACTGCTACTATATCATTTCCACACCCCCAGTCTGATTCCTTCAAATACCTTTCTTCCAGTTGCAATGGTTTTCTACTGCCATCAGGACAATAATCTAAACTTGGTTAATCCTATAATCTCATATCTCTAATTGACCCAATTTAGTAGGTACGTTGTTGCGCTTCAGCGCTAGAGCTAGCGCTAAAGCGCAACAACGTACCTTTATTTCAATTCCGTTGTCTCTCCCTGACATACCCAAGCACCCCAGAAAAATTGATGCTCGATCGGTCTAAATTCTTGACAAGATAGCCTACTTTCTGATAACATTTTTAATGTCAAAAGTTCATCGATTACCTCACGACCAAGAGGAAATTGTTGCAATTCTTCAATAGTAATTCTGCGAATATAATTTTGTGCTTCTTGTAAGGCATCAACCCGTCTTAAACCAAGCTGCAAATTATCGAAAAATCGTTCCATCAGTAGGACAGTTGCTTTGGTAGGAACTGACCACAAACTCATTACCAAAGTTTTCGCTCCGGCGACGGCAAAAGCGCGACGTAAACCGAATACGCCTTCACCATTTTTGATATCACCAATGGCAGTTTCGCAGGCAACTAAAATCGCGATTTCATTCTCCCATAAATCGATACCGATGATATCTTGGGCGAACAGAAAACCTTTGCCTGCTTCTTTTGGAAGTTTGCCACCTTTTAGCCAAGTTTCCGCACCTGCAAAGGCAAGTCCTGAACGCATCATTGGGTTTTCTACTGGGGCAGTAGTAAGGCGATTTTCGGCATTATTCGGGTTTAATTGTTTGATGATTTCCGGTAATTGCTTGGCGAAATCGCGTAACCAATTGGCGCTATTTTCGTTATCGTTGGCAGCTAGATAATTGGCGGCATCTTCCATAATTTCCGGCAATTTTTCATCTAGCAATTGGGGGTTGTGGCGTAAGATTTCTAGTTCGTCACCGTCATCAGATTTGAGGATTTGAAGAATTAAATTGAGATAATCTGGTTGATTTTCTTCGGCAAAGTAACCGTGAGTAGCAATCATCAACAAGCGGGGACATTTACTGCTAGTGAGGATAGGTTCTAATGCTTCTTGTTCCAGATATGCTTTAACGCCGAGTTTTTCGGCAACTCTTTTGCCTAAAAAACCCGTTTCCGGTACAGGGTGAAAAGTAGAACTTAAAGCTGATAATTGGGAAGAAGATAATAGGTTTGTTGTAAGCGCTTCAGCGCTTTTAGGACTAAACTCCTCACTACCAACGGCTAAGTTAAAATCAGGATTGGCGATAATCAAAGCATCAGAAACAGGGCGGTTTGTTTCCACTTTTTGCCGCAGGATATCTCGCCCGACACTCAGATAACTAATAGTGTATTCATCCATCAGCAACTTGTCCGTTTCTGGCATCGGTAATATCTGAAACGGCAGCAGGTTTAAGTCGCCATCGGGTGCAATGAAGAAATGTTCAGAAACTTCAGAAATCCGGTTTCTTAATTCAGTAAGGATCGGATCGAATATTTGTTGACGCAGTTTTTCCCCGACGGAGGCGTTATCGAGAGTTTGCTGTTTTTTTCTCGCGCCAAGCTTGTTACCAGGTTTTGCAGATGCTTCTCTAAAAACTCGAATTAACTTATCAATGGGTTCTGCTTCTCCTAATTTAATCATCTGCACTGCATCTGGTTGTTGGGCAGGTAAGATAAACGCTACATATTGGGCAGATTGCCATTTCGTTTCTTTTGGGGCAGTAAAATCAAATAGATCGAAGCGAACAAATTCCACTAAAGTAGAACCTGACGGCAATTCCAAAGCGACGGCGCGACGATCGCATTCTTGTTCTTGCAGTTGAATTTCCGGGACTTGGGATGCCAGTTGCTTTTCTAATTGTTGGCATTGTGCTTCTAATTGGGCAAGCTTTTTTTGATGCGCTTTTCGCAGAGATTGGTATGTTTCTACAGGAACTTTTGGATCGGGGAGGGGTGGATCGAAGGTAAGATGAACGAGTTCTGCTTGGAGGCGGCGCAGTTGAGTAAATTCTTCTTGCAAGTGGGGATAGCGTCCGCTATATAAAGCATAGTTGAAAGCAGCCAGGGCAGAAGCGCTGAGGGATTTGCGTTGCAGCACTACATCCAGGGCAATTTGCACTGCTTCTGGGGAGTCGGAAAGGTAGCGCCAGACGAGGGAGAGTAAAGCGTGTAATGTTTTTCTGATCGTATCGAGATAGGTGAGGCGATCGCGTTCCGAACTGTAAGCAAACTGGCGGCGAATGATTCGCCCTTCCATTGCTGCCGCTTGCTGCATCAGTTCTAGCGCTTGCGTAGGGCGATCGGTAGCTGCTAATAATAGTGCCAAATTGATCAAATTGGTTGCCAGATCGGGTTGATCGCCATTAAACAAACGCTGCCATACCTCCAGTGCTTCTTTGTACAAAGGTTCCGCTTCAGTGTATCTGCCTTGGGATTGGTAAAGTAATGCCAAACCGTTCAAACTAATTGCTAAATCGGGATGATCGGCCTTAGTTAAGCGCTGTCTCATTGCCAGTGCTTCTTTGCACAAAGGTTCCGCTTCAGTATATCTGCCTTGGGATCTGTAAATTTCTGCCAAATTATTCAAACTTTGTATCACACCAGGATGATCGCCCTTAATTAAGCGCTGCCACATCGCCAGTCCTTGTTGGAACAGAGATTCCGCTTCACTGTATCTGCCTTGTAATCGGTAAAGTCCTGCCAAATCATTCAAACTAATTGCCACATCGGGATGATCGTCACCCTCAAAAAGTCGTTGTCTCATCGCCAGTGCTTGTTGGTACTTTGATTCCGCTTCACTGTATTTGCCTTGGGATTGGTAAAGTCCTGCCAAATCGTTCAAACTGGTTGCCACATCAGGATGATCGCCCTTAATTATGCGTTGTCTCATCGCCAGTGCTTGTTGGAACAGAGGTTCTGCTTCGCTGTATCTGCCTTGGGAGTTGTAAAGTCTTGCCAAATTGCTTAAACTGGATGCCACATAGGGATGATCGCCCTGAAATAGGTGCTGTCTCATCGCCAGTGCTTGTTGGCACAAAGGTTCCGCTTCACTGTATCTGCCTTGGGATTGGTAAAGATCCGCCAAATTGTTCAAACTTTGTGCCAGATCGGGATCGTCGCCTTCAGATAAGCGCTCTCTCATCGCCAATGCTTTTTGGAACAATGGTTCCGCTTCATTTAATCTGCCTTGGGATTGGTAAAGTCCTGCCAAATTGTTCAAACTGGTTGCTACATCACGATGATCGCCCTTAATTATGCGCTGCAACATCGCTAGTGCTTGTTGGAATAAAGGTTCTGCTTCACTTAATTTGCCTTGAGAGTCGTAAAGTCCTGCCAAATTATTCAAACTGGTTGCTACATCGCGATGATCGCCCTTAATTATGCGCTGTGTCATCGTCAGTGCTTGTTCATACTTTGATTCCGCTTCACTATATCTGCCTTGGGATTGGTAAAGTAACGCTAAATTGTTCAAACTATCTGCCACATCGGGATGATCGCCTTGGTAAAGAGATAATGCCAAATCTAAAGCTTGTTCAGCAATTACTGATGCCTCATATAACTTTCCCTGGTGATAAAGCGTAATCACCTGTTGGTTTAACTGTTGCCAAGATATTTTCCCAGCAAACTGTTGTGCCTGCGTCCCTAAATTTCCCAACCAATTAATGAATTCCATAGTTTTCCTCCTAGTTTGAATTTTGTATCCCGTCAAAAAACGAATTATTGCTTAAAACCCCAATTTTCAAACCACACTATATTCCGTCCACAACACCTGACAATCTCGATTCCCTTCCACATATTCCAGCAGCCCATACAAATGATCTCCATCCAATTCCAAAGCCTTTTCTTTACTTTTTTTCAACCAATCTAGACGCGGCAATTCCTGCGTAATCAAAGCTAAAATTTGCTCTCTTCCCACCTCATCCGATCCAAAAGTTGCATACTCTGATGGGGGGCATTGCGGCAAAACCATTACCCCAGCAGCGCAACGAGAGTTAGGCGCATATTCAGAAGGACACAAACAACAAACCACCCCCGATGGTTCCCTCTCTAATAATATTAAGTATCCTTCGCGATCAACCTTCACCTGATATTTAATATCACTATTCACAGGCACAGTTTTGCGGGACTTGTTATGCCTAGCCCCCAACACAGGCACTTCACGCAATTCTTCAGCTAGCACAACTTCTAATAGGTTAGAATCAATCGCCTTTGCTTTCAGTTGTTGCCAAATTTGGTCAATAGTAAATGGTGGAGGAGTTACTAAACCTTGCTCTTTCGCCCATTGGGGAAATATTACTTCGCGCAACCAACGTTTGGCATTCTTCCAGCGATCGACACCTTTGCTAGGAGGACACCCAGCCGCCTCAAGCTTCTCACAAATTTTACTCAACTGCTGACGAAAAATGCGATAAGGATCACCATCTTCGGTTCCCTTGATCAACTTTTCTGCGAACTTAGTCGCTAATTCTTCATGCGTTAAATTTTTATTGCCTTCCAGAAAACGTTTTTCAAATATCAGGCTATTCTTACCCGTAAAACCAAAACGGGTTGCCATTGCATCGAGGAAATCTCCCTCATAATCTTCATATCTCGGTAAATTCATAGTCCATCCTTCTGATGGCAGGTTAGTCGATATTATAGGCACGGCAATGGAAAAGCATCAACATTTAGTCAATAAAATTCTACAAAATAGACATCTACAAAAATCGACACTTTTGGCTTTTCATCCCAATTTAATGCTGCTACCTTTAAAACATCAACTTTGAAAACTTAAGGAAAGAAAGGCAATGTTGGATAACTTTCATCACGACCACTTTGACTTTGCGATTGATGGTAACACTGTTCATGGGCCTCATCTTCCCCATGAGAGCGTAGTAATTCTTACAGCGGCAAAAACTGGGTCAGCTATCGGTACTGCAATTGGTGGGCCTGCTGGTGGAGCGGTTGGCGGCTTATTATTTTTTGCTATAGCTGCTACCACAGTCGCCGAACACGCTACCAGTCACAATTCTCATTCTTTGCCCGATTAATTCGCATCGGTAGCGGATAAAATATAAAAGTTACCCCGCAATCTATACAGACTGCGGGGCTTTTTTTTGGCAATTCAAGAAAGCGCAATTGGGTTAAAAATTGGTATTCCCGATCGCGTTTGGATGCTGATTATTCCTACCAAATAATCAAAAGTGCATCTATCTCCTGGTGGCGAATACATCACCCGCCTGGGAATCAATTCCCAGGCTAATAGCTAAACTCGGATAAATCCGACTGAAGAAAAGCAAAAGTAATTGTTTTCTCTAGGCAAAATATTCTCTTGTAACCTAGTCCTCTTCAGAGGACTTTCGCTATTAGCCTGCGATTTGAATCGCAGGTGGGTGATGCGGTTGATGCAAAATCTATATAAACAAATCCACCTTAATTTACCCCTGCCAATTTTGCTTTGCCCTGGCAAATATTTCATCTATTGTTTGTCCTTCATAAAGCCGCTGAGAAACTGCCACATAGTTAGTTGGTTCCCGATGCAAAAGGGTGAGAAATCGCAAAGCAGCAGCAGAACCAAGAGACTTTTGCAACGCCTCTATTCCCTTAATTCTGATTTCTGTATCATCCATGATTTTTGCCTTATCCATTAGCTTTCCTCCTGTCTAACATAATCCACTGGATTCATAATAGCTATCTGCTGATTCAATTGTTGCGCTTTTTTCCTCAAATTATCATCACAAGTCAAGAAAAAATCTGCATTAATATGAACTGCACAAGCAAAATGTAACGCATCTTTAGCCGAAAGGTTTTTAGATTGCTGAAATGATTGTCCAAGCTGATATATTTCTGCTTCAGGGCCTACCCTTACTTTACAAAGACTGGCTAGACCAATAACTGCATATTTTCGTTCTGGAAAGGGACAAAGAATCGTCTCATCTTGGTGCATAAAAGACCAAACCAGTTCCACTTCTCCTGCATCTGCCCTGATAAAAATATCCTGACAGGCCAATGCTTCCATCTGGATTCTTGTCTGCAAAGGATCGTCAAATCCCCTTTGAAAACAATTGTAGTCAAGGTAAATCAAATCCATATCTATTGATTAGAATTAATTATATTTTCTGTGATTATTATATCACATTTCTTAGAAAAATAAATAAATGAAAATTTTAATGTAAACAATAAATAAAACCGAAAAAATTGCACGCGATCGCACTTTTCTTACGATCATTAATTTATCCATCTACAATTTTATTATAAAATAACAAACACGCCCAAAACCTCTCAATCACCTAATAATGACCCGCTTCATCCACGATCAATTCGCCAAAGATTGCCTAGAAGAACTACTAACACCCTACGGACAAGTCAGGTCCGATCGAAAAGTCACATCCGAAACCAGAGAAATCGATGTCATATTCATTCCCAATGCTTCCCCCGAAACCCTATCACAAGATTTAGGGTTATTAGGAAAATTGGGAGAAACAACCGCAATCTTTGAACCCTTTCGCAATGCCGTTGACCCAGATGAAATTTGTACTTGCCTTCTGAAAGCACTAGAAGTCCGAGAAAGCATTCAACGACAAGCAAAGCGCAAAAATGCACCCGATGAACCCATCAGCTTACCTTTCTTATGGATTCTCACCCCAACTGCCTCAGCCTCAATTTTAGAAGGATTCCACGCTATACTAAAAGACGATTGGGGCGCGGGAGTTTATTTTCTTGGTTATTATTTAAGAACAGCCATTGTCGTAATTCATCAATTACCCAAAACCCCAGAAACACTTTGGCTAAGAATATTTGGAAGGAAGAAAGTACAAGAACAAGCAATTGATGAATTGGAGGCACTGCCACCCGAAAATGTATGGCGAGACAAAATATTGGAATTGTTCTATCAATTACGAGAAAATTTAAACATCAATCAAAGTTTAGAAGCAGACGATCGGGAGTTAGTTATGAGATTACAACCTTTGCTGCAAGAAAAGCTAGCACAAGTTGAACAAAAAGGCATCCAACAAGGAGAGCGTTTAATAGTGGAAAATTTATTAAAGTTGAGATTTGGAGAATTAGATGCAGAGTTATCTGCTTTAATTGACTCTATCTTGACTTTTCCACCAGAAGAATTTACTCCCTTGTTGGTGCAACTGTCTCGTGAGGAATTGGTAAGCAGATTTAGAAATTAACAAAAAACGCCAAATGTAGGGTCAATCCATAAATTGACCCTATAATATTATTCACGAACCTGGGTGGCATTTCGGTAATGCCACTAATGCAAAATCTATATATAAAAACAAACGAAATATGCTTAAATTAGCTGCTAAAGGTTACGCAGGTTTATCAGAAGAAGAGATAAATGAAATTGAACAAATTGTGAGCGATCGCAATAATTCCTTTACCAAAAATACCCCTTAAAAATTGTGGTAAAATTTATCCTATATACCGATATCATTTCGCAATTATGCGACAGAATTTAGCCAATCTCCAATATATTTTTGTCAAGTTTCTATAGCTTTCATTTTTTGATTCAATCTGTCAAAATAATATCAAAACAACTCAATTCAAAACCCAATTTACTATTGAACACCGACAACCTTTGTAAATACCTCGCAGAACAATACCCTACCGAATTTGTCCGTTGGTTACTCCCATCGGAAACATCTAATATTCAAGTACTAAAAACCGAACTCAACCTCGAACCAATTCGCGCCGATTCCATCACCTTACTACAAACCCCAAATCTAATTCTGCACCTGGAATTTCAAACCTTACCAGCATCAGATCCCCCACTCCCACTACGGATGCTTGACTACTGGCTCCGACTGCATCGAAAATACCGTTGTAATGTGGAACAAGTAGTGATTTTCCTCAAGTCCACAACTTCAGAAATCGCCTTTACCAACGAGTTTACTTCCCCAAACACCCAGCATCGCTATCGAGTCATCCGAATGTGGGAACAAGATCCCGCGCCACTGTTAGCCAACTCTGGGCTTTTACCATTGGCGACGTTAGCGCGAACAGACTCACCCCAAACTTTACTGGCTCAGGTTGCCGATCGCGTAGCTAATATTGAAGAAACGCAGCAACGGCAAAATGTAGTAGCTTGTACGGAAATTCTTGCAGGTCTGCGCTTTGACAAAAAGTTGATTACCCAACTATTTAGAGAGGAAATTATGCGTGAATCTGTGATCTATCAAGATATCCTAGAACAAGGACAACGACGAGGAGAAGTAGCAATGCTTCTACGAATACTTACCCGTCGAATCGGCTCCATTACTCCCGAAATCCAAGCCCAAATTCAAACTTTATCGATTCCACAATTAGAAGATTTGGGAGAAGCATTATTAGATTTCTCTCAGCCAACAGATTTAACAATTTGGTTGCAAAATCACCAATCATAGGCAAAGATTTCTTAAGTCTGCCTCAGCAGACTTTGTTTGTTTAACCTGACTGACAGCAATCAATTCAGTGAAGAGTTCCATTGAACATCGACAACCTTTGTAAATACCTAGCTGAAAAATACCCCGCCGAATTTGTCCGTTGGCTACTCCCATCGGAAACATCTAATAACCTAAGTTGTTAGTTATAAGATTAGTCTGATTCTTTGTACGTTGTTGGGCTTTAGCCCTCTTAGGAAACATGGCTTTATGAGGGCTAAAGCCCAACAACGTACCTTTATGTAAATAACTAGCAACTTGCGTAGAGAGGAAATTATGCGTGAATCTGTCATCTATCAAGATATCTTGGAACAAGGACAGCAACGAGGAGAAATAGCAGTGATTATGCGTCAGCTTAATCGTCGAATCGGCCCACTCACTCCCGAAATCCAAGCCCAAATTCAGACTTTATCGATTCCACAACTAGAAGATTTGGCAGAAGCATTATTAGATTTCTCTCAACCAACTGATTTAACTATTTGGTTGCAAAATCACCCATCATAGACAAAACTTTCTTCAGTCCGCGAAGGCGGACTAAGTTTTGTGTAGCCGTGACTTCAGTCGCCTTATACTAGCAAACATTTGCCGTGTAACCTTCCCTAGTCTACGATTAAGGGTGAATTGGCGCTATCTTTCCGGCTACCGATGGAATACTGGGAATTTCTCATTCAAAAAGAAAACGATCGCTCTTGGCAATCCCTGAAATCACCCGAAGTTGAACTTCCTGAAGGCAGGTATCGTCTAGTAGTGCGTTCTAACCGTGCAGATACCGATATAGACATTCGCATCATTCACCACTCAATCCACGAAAACCCTCCGAAACGGAGATTACAAAAGCGATCGCGTCGCATCAACTCCGAAGGGTTAATGGTGCTGATTCCTTTTACCAATCTCACTCCCGGAATTTGGGAGTTTCGCTGTTTGCCAGATTTGTTTGAAGATTTAATGGGCGAACCTTGGCAAAAAACCCTAAAATTAAATATTTTGCCCCCAGATCCTCAACCAAAAGCAGCAAATCACGGTGCTACGGGAGAAGGAGAACAGGGGAAAATAGGAGATTTAACCATTTCTCATCAATCTAAAATCCTAGTTTCTCCTGTTAAATCCGCAACTCCCGATCCTTATCCCTTGCGCTTAACTCTCAAGCAAGAAACATACATGGCGCGTCCCGGACAGTCTATTACTTTAGCGGGATATTTGGAACTGCCAAATACAGTTGAAAATCAGGAAACAGAGGCGAAAGTAGCATTGACAGGAGAAATGCGAATTCATCTGCGCGATCCCCAAAGCGGACAAATTTTAGCCCAACGTCAGCAGCACATTACAAAACAGGAAATACCTTTTACTTTTGCTTGCAATATTCACATTCCTCCTCAAAGTAAAACCCATTTACTCTTAGGTGAAGTTACTATTTATGATCTGCCAGAAATCCCCAACGATTCGCCATTGGTTCTGGCAACTAAATCTTTTAGTATTACCGGAAATTTAGATGATTTACTGAGTGCGATCGCCGATAATTTTCAGGAAACAGAAGTATTAGAACTATCCTCAAACCAATCTAAATCAGCAGCTTTAGATCTGGGAACCTATAACCAAGCAAGTACACCACAAAATCTCACCCTCCCAGTTTTTCAACCCGGAGGCAAACAAATTTTACCCCCCCAACTCTATCAAACCGACTTGGGAAAAAACCCAGTTAAAAAGATAGAATTGCCCCGGTTTGGTAACTTTGCTCAACCCGTACCAAAGCAAGAATTAACAACTGAACCAACTCCTGAAACCACAGAAACGGAAACAGAATCAACAGAATCAACAGAATCAACATCTTTAACCGCAGAAAATATTACTGACGAAACAAACACAGAAGTAGCAGAAATTTCCGCTGAAGTTAATGCTGAAGAAGAAACAACAACAGAGGAAAGTGATTCATCTAATGTTGATACCGCTTTTCAATCATTAAAATTAGAAGAGCGGTTTTGGTCGCGACTAAATGCGATCGCAGCCGATGCAGAATTATCCACCGAATTAAGTAAAGATCCAATTTTTGAAGACATAGAAGATATCGAAGATACACAAGCAGAACCGGAAACTCCAGCCGCAATTTATACAGGCCCAGATGCCGAATTAGCTGCAATGGAATTTGTCGTAGAGGAAGAAGAACCACCCGCACCCCTACCAGGAAAACCGGAAAATAGTTTAAGTTCGCTAGGAGAAAGTTCTGCTGAAGAAGTTGAAGAAGTTGAAGAAGAAGCTTTACCAACTCCAGAATTAGATGTACCACAAGGGGAACTAACCGCAGGACAACAAATTCGAGTGCGCGTCAAAGTACCAATGCGGCAACCCCGACTCGGTGTAAAGTTTTGGGTAGTAGATTTGCAAACGCGATCGCTAGTAGAAAGCCCACGCTGGTTAGGTGATTTTTATCTCGACGCTTGGGGAAACTTAGAAACCTCTTTCCCAATGACAGTTCCCTTCGGTTGTTTAGAAATTCGCTTTGAAGCAATTTCCTCCGACATTGCCACCAAACAAGAAAGCCGCAAAGCCCAAATTAATCGCAGCGTCGTTCCCCCAGACTTACCACAATTCTCCGATGATTTGAATAATTTGTAATCGAAGGAAGGGCAAAGGGACAGAACATCTAAATGTAGGGGTAATTCATGAATTACCCCTACATTTAGTTCTCCCCCCAATCGCCTAAAAAAATTCAAAAACCGCTTACCTAATTTAGGAAAAGCGGTTTTTTTCCGAAAGTTTAAACTCAGACAATTCTTACAGAGAAGAACCTAAACCAGCGTATGCACCATAGAAGAAAATGCCGACAACGCCGATTACGCCTAAACCTGCTACAGTAGCAACGATCCACAAAGGAATTCTTCCACTCTGAGACACAGCATTACCTCCTGTTGAAACAACAACAACTTTCTAATTTTTACAACCGAATATCACTGAAAACCAGTTAGTTAAAGAAATAACTGGAGAACAACAAACCGAGAACGAAAATCAAGAGTAAACCTAAATAAAGAGAAGTCCGGTTTAACTCAACGGGTTGATTATTAGGGTTTGGGTTACGAGTGGGCATAACTGTCTCCTAGCGTTGAATGAACTGCATAGCGGCGATCGCGCCCAGGAAGAAAACTGTAGGTACAGCCAGTGTATGTACAGCCAGCCATCTCACAGTAAAAATCGGATAAGAAACGGGTTGATTCGATGGAGTATTCATATTTCGCAACCAATGATTAAAAACTACTTACCAGAAAACTCTTGAATTTGGTCTTTTGCTTGATATCGATCGCTAATGATCGGCAATTCTTGACGAGTTTGAGTATAGTACTCATCAGGACGAGGGGTGCCAAAAGCATCGTAGGCTAACCCAGTGCTCACAAACAACCAACCAGCAATAAACAACATCGGGATAGTGATGCTGTGAATTACCCAATAACGAATACTAGTAACAATGTCCGAAAACGGACGCTCTCCAGTAGTACCTGCCATTCTTCTTCCTCCGACAACAAGATCGAATCTTAAACAAATGATACGAAATATTAAACACTCTCACAAGCCAACATTGAGAATGTTTAAGCTGCGCCAACAATATTCGGGTTATATTTCAGCACTGTGCCATTCTGACCGATAATAAAACCCTGCTCTGGACTCAGAAACACGATTCGGTAAAGATTAGAAGGCACATCTTCCACCTGACGGTCTTTTTCCCAGGTTTTGCCACCGTCTAAGCTGCGAAGTAAATTCCCACTACCGCCAGCTACCCAAACTTCTTCAGGAGTACGATAAGCTACATCCAGCAAACCCCAGCTTGTGGAAAATTCTGGATAATCAGCATCTAACCATACTTCTGGATCTTTAGGGTCAGTAAATTGCAGTTGACCACCACGAGCTAGCATCCACAATCTACCATCCTTGGTGAAACCCATGTTTTGCACGCGACGGGAACTGTTGCGGTTATGCTGTGTCCAAGCATTTTGTCCCGGTTCCCAAGTCGAGTAAAAATTCCCTCGTGAGGAAACCGCCACATACTTACCATCATCAGAACGGGAAATATTCCGCACTACGCCGACAGCTTCTTCCACCATTGCTTTCCAGGTTTTACCACCATCAGATGTCCGGTAAATTGCGCCGACATCGGTAGTCATTTCCGCCGAGTCAGGGCCAAGGGCAAGCACGGTGTTAGGATTACCAGGGAGCTTTTCGCTTAAAGTAATCCGTGACCAAGTTTGTCCCTCATCAGTGGTGTGTAGCAACAGTGAAGGTTGTCCAGCAATCCATCCTTCTTTGCCAGAAAAACTCACAGAATTGAAACGGTACTTTTGCTCACCTAAATCTAGAACTTTCGGTTGCCAAGTTTCCCCGCCGTCAGTACTTTCTAGCAAAGTTGTGTTGCTTCCCACTATCCAGCCGTGATTTTTGTCGCCAGTAAAAGCCACATCTGACAGGTTACTGTCTGTGGGTAAATTAATGATTTCCCAAGGATTTTCACTGATAGTGGGTACTTTACTACAAGCTACACAAAGGAGGACAACTGCTAGCAGCACTCCTAATTTTTGCAAATTTCTCAATAGCGATCGCATTTTTGCCCAATCTTCTCTAATTTGTCTTGCCTAGTTTTTCTGCCAAACTTTTCATCTTCTAAAAATCTGCCAATTTTTTATCCTCCCGCATCGGGGATGTTCTAGGGGCGCAGCATTCTGGCAAATATCTTTGGGTTCACAACCAACAAATTATTGCCAGAATGCTTCTCCCCACGATGAATGCCAAAACTCAATCATTGTAATCCATACAGACTCAGGAAAAACAAAAAGCCCAGTGCCAAGCCACCAAAAATCAACAGATTCTTTTGTGTGGGTGTAAGAGTATTGACACCGAAGCCATAGCCATAATTAGACTTGAATCCCGATGCAGTTCCTTTTGGCCCAATATTTTGGAATGCAGACTGCCGCACCCCACAAACGGGACAGCGCCAATTTGCTGGCAATTCCTCAAAGGGAATTCCCGCAGCAATATCGTTCTTGTCGTCTCCCTTCTCCGGCTCATAAACATAGCCGCAGGCTTTACACTCATATCGATCCAACGTCTTCGGATCAACAGCTTGGTTAGTCATTGCTCTCTTTGGATTATTAGAAAAGCAGGCGGAAATCTTAAAATATCTGTTACAGATTATGACATATTATGTCTTTCTGGCTCAGAAGTTGAAGAAGTGGGGAGGTTCTACCTCCCAATACTCGTGACCAGGTTCAAGAAGTGGGGAGGTTCTACCTCCCAATACTCGTGACCAGGTTCAACCTGGTCACGAGAAATAGAGGCTCCGCCTCTGAACCTGGTCACGAGAAACAATTAACTGAGATCTTGCAGCAATGGAGGTAGAACCTCCAAGACCTCGTTCCCCGGTTGAACCGGGGAACGAGAAACGAGAAAAACGAGAAAACGAGAAACTCCAGGCTCCGCCTCAAGCGTGCAAGATCTCAGTTAAGCTCAGTTCAGGAACTCCCCATCTCCCCATCTCCCCATCTCTGATGATGATTGTCATCAGCAAGCCGAAGCATCCCGAAAGGCGAATTATCTGTAAAAATAAGTAACAAATGTCCTTTTGCCAAAGTGGTAGCAACTAATTGTGTTTGTTCTTAGCGGCTATGAATACTTACTGGGCTTCCTAATCATTTGCAGCCTAGTCCCAGCTTTAGCTCTGACTGCATCGAAACTACTACGCCCCAGCCGTCGTGGGCCAGAGCGTCGCACTACTTATGAATCGGGGATGGAACCAATTGGCGGAGCCTGGATTCAATTCAACATTCGCTACTATATGTTTGCCTTGGTCTTCGTGGTCTTTGACGTGGAGACGGTTTTTCTTTACCCTTGGGCTGTCGCCTTTAATCGTTTGGGACTTTTAGCCTTTATTGAAGCACTGATCTTTATCGCAATTTTAGTCGTTGCTCTGGTTTACGCATGGCGCAAAGGAGCCTTGGAATGGTCATGAATTCAAATCTCACAACTACAGATCCTAATTTTGAGCAACAGCTAAAAGAAAAGATTCTCAACCCGGTTGAGCGTACTGCTGTTACTCAAGAACTTTCGGAAAATGTCATTTTAACTACGGTTGATGACCTTTACAACTGGGCAAGGCTTTCGAGTCTTTGGCCTTTAATGTTTGGTACGGCTTGCTGCTTTATTGAATTTGCAGCGATGATTGGTTCTCGGTTTGACTTCGATCGCTTCGGTCTAGTCCCCCGTGCTACCCCTCGTCAAGCCGATCTAATTATCACCGCAGGTACGATCACCATGAAAATGGCTCCGGCTTTGGTACGCTTGTATGAGCAAATGCCGGAACCTAAGTATGTGATCGCGATGGGTGCTTGTACCATCACAGGCGGAATGTTTAGTGTTGACTCCCCGACGGCAGTGCGTGGGGTAGATAAACTGATTCCTGTAGATATTTATATCCCCGGCTGTCCTCCCCGTCCAGAAGCGATTATGGATGCGATCGTCAAACTGAGAAAGAAAATTAGTAATAATTCTATCCAGGAACGGGGAAGCCTGGTTCAAACTCACCGTTACTACAGCACAACTCACAAAATGAAAGCTGTGCCAGCTATCTTAGACGGTAAGTATCTCCAATCTGATACTCGCTACAATCCACCGAAAGAATTGACCGAAGCTATGGGTATGCCTGTACCACCAGCACTCAAAGCAACAGAAAAGGAGGTTTCTCGTGGCTGATGAATCTCTTGCACCAGAAACTTCGACTTTGGTAGAAGCTGGTAAAGTTTCTCGCTGGTTGACTGAAAATGGTTTTGAACATGAGTCTTTACAACCAGATCCTCGTGGCATCGAAATTATTAAGGTTGAACCTGATTTCTTGATTCCCTTGGCTACTGCTTTGTATGCTTATGGGTTTAACTACCTTCAGTGTCAAGGCGGTTATGATGTTGGCCCCGGACAAGAGTTGGTCAGTTTTTACAATCTGATTAAACTCAGCGATGATGCCGATCGTCCAGAGGAAGTGCGCTTAAAGGTATTTCTACCCAGAGAAAATCCTACAGTGCCCTCAGTGTACTGGATTTGGGCAAGCGCCGATTGGCAAGAACGCGAAACTTACGATATGTACGGCATTATTTACGAAGGACACCCGAATTTGAAGCGGTTGTTAATGCCGGAAGATTGGGTAGGTTGGCCTTTACGTAAGGATTATGTCTCTCCCGATTTCTACGAGTTACAGGATGCTTACTAAAGCTGACCAAAATTTTCTCCTCCCCCAATATTGGGGGTTTTTTAATTTTTTATCTAGAATTAACAGTAATTTTACTGAACTTTTTATTTAACTAATGAATTATAAAGAAATAACATACTAATGATTAGTTGTGTTAGTTTTGAAAAAATAGCTGAGTTTTAAATCTCTTTTTTGTATTTTCTCTCTTGGTTAGTGTAATGAATGATAATTTAATAATTACCTCGAAAGCGGATATTATGATTGTGGATGATACACCAGATAATATTCGTTTTTTATCCACTCTGCTGCAAGAACAAGGTTATAGCGTGCGGAAAGCAATTAGTGGGAAAATGGCTTTGACGGCAATTAGAACTGTTTTACCTGACTTGGTTTTATTAGATATTAATATGCCAATGATGAATGGATATGAAGTTTGTCAGGAATTAAAGAATGATGAAAAAACTAAGACAGTGCCGATAATTTTTATTAGTGCTTTGGATGATGTATCTGATAAAGTAAAAGCTTTTCATTTGGGTTGTGCAGATTATATTACTAAGCCTTTTCAAATTGAAGAAGTTTTAGCTCGAATTCAACATCAGTTACTTATTAAAAATTTGCAAAGTCAGATGCGATCGCAAAATGCCCAACTCCAAAAAACTTTAGCCGAACTAAAAACTGCCCAAGCCCAAATAATTCAAAAAGAAAAAATGTTCAGTTTAAGTCAGCTAGCTGCTGGTATGGCGCATGAAGTTAATAATTCCATTGGGTTTATTGCTGGGAATATTGAATTTGCTCGTCGATATGTCCAAGATTTACTAAAGTTAATTAATATTTATCAACAAGAGTATCCGCAACCAAATCCTGTTATAGAAGCAGCGCTAGAAGAAATTGACCTAGAATTTATAGTTAAAGATGTGGAAAAAGTTCTGGATTCTATGCAAACGGGAGCCGAACGAATTTCGACAATGAATTTAGCCTTACGAATTTTTTCTCGGTTGAATGAATCTGATATTAAACCTGTAGATTTGCATCAAGGAATTGATAGCACTTTAGTATTATTACAGCAAAGACTAGGAAAAGAAGGAAGAGACTGGGAAATCAAACTAGAAAAAAAATATGGGCAATTACCAGCGATTAATTGTTATGCTAGTCTGATGAATCAAGTATTTTTGAATATTTTAAATAATGCGATCGATGCTCTAGAATCTAAATTGCAGTCAGCCGATAATACATCGATTACACCGACTATCTGCATTGCTACAGAATTAACCGAAGGGCAAACTGCTATTATTAAAATTAAAGATAATGGTACAGGAATTCCTGAAAATGTCAGAGAACATTTATTCGATCCATTTTTTACGACTAAGCCAGTAGGCAAAGGTAGCGGTTTAGGATTATTAACTAGTTATGAAATAGTAGTGGAAAAACATAAAGGTAAACTGACTTATCAATCTACGTTAGGAGAAGGTACAGAATTTTTAATAGAAATTCCTGTTAATTTAACCCAAACTTAAGAGGGAACAGGAAACGGATTCCAGGGGCTCGCTTAGGCTCCAAGGACTCTTCTACGCTCACCCACCCCTACAACTCAAAACTCGCTCCGGGGCAATTCATGAATTGCCCCTACAACTGAAAACTTTCTCTGTTGCCTTTCCCGAGCAAATTGTCCCGCTTTAACCAATAGCCGATAAAATTAAAAAGTGAGCGTCTCAATGGTAAGCGAGGCAAAATTTAATGGCGGTTCACTCTTCCTTTGTGCCAATAACTATTAATCCGATTAAATTTGGAACAGATGGTTGGCGCGGTGTAATAGCAGCAGATTTTACTTTTGAGCGCGTAGCTTTGGTAGCACCGATCGCGGCTCAAGTTCTAGCCCAAGAATATGGTAATACTACCAATAGTCGGACGGTAATAGTTGGGCACGATCGCCGTTTTATGGCAGAAACCTTTGCGCGTACAGCAGCAGAGGCGATTCGCGCTGTAGGTTTTGATGTTTTGTTGACAGAAACTTTTGCTCCTACTCCCGCTTTTAGTTGGGCAGCAAAAAAACTGAATGCTTTGGGTGCTATTGTGATTACAGCTAGCCATAATCCTGGCAGCTATTTAGGTTTAAAAGTCAAGGGTGCTTTTGGGGGTTCGGTTTCTCCAGAAGTAACTAAGCAAATAGAAGCAAAGTTAGATGAGAAATTGACACCAGCAGCAGAACCAGGGAAATTAGAAATGTTTAATCCCTGGCCTAGCTATTGTGAAGGATTACGAGCTAAGGTAAATATTGAGGAAATTCGTCAGGCGATTAAAGAAGGTAAATTAACAGTATTTGCTGATGTAATGCACGGTGCAGCAGCAACAGGATTTGAGCAAATATTGGGTATACCTGTTAAAGAAATTAACAGCGATCGCGATCCGTTATTTGAAGGCGGTGCGCCAGAACCTTTACCCAAATATTTGGGCAAACTTTTCGGGGTAATGAAAGAATACAGAGCCAATAATCCTGATAGTTTGTCAGTTGGTTTAGTATTTGATGGAGATAGCGATCGCATTGCTGCTGTCGATGGGCAAGGTAATTTTTTAAGTTCTCAAGTGTTAATTCCCATTTTAATTGAACATTTGGCAACTAAAAGAGGCATGACTGGCGAAATTGTAAAAACTGTCAGTGGTTCTGATTTAATTCCCAAGGTAGCAGCACATTATCAACTGTCATTATTTGAAACTGCGGTCGGCTACAAATATATTGCTGACAGGATGCTTGAAACTTCAGTTTTACTGGGTGGAGAAGAGTCTGGCGGTATTGGTTATGGCACTCACATTCCCGAAAGAGATGCTTTGTTATCGGCGTTGTATGTGTTAGAAGCAGTTGTAGAATCGGGCAAAGATTTAAGTCAATTGTACAGAAATTTGCAGGAAATGACTAACTTTAGTTCTGATTACGATCGCATAGATTTGCCCTTAGCTAGCATGGATGTCCGGGCGCGACTTTTAGAACAATTACAAAGTCAACCTCTGAAGGAAATTGCTGGACAATCAGTAGTTGATTGCAACACAATTGATGGCTATAAATTCCGTTTAGCTGATGGTAGTTGGCTGATGATCCGCTTTAGTGGTACTGAACCAGTTTTGCGTTTATATTGCGAAGCTGCCAATCTTGATGAGGTGCATAAAAGGCTAAATTGGGCGAATAATTGGGCAAATTCTGTTTAGTCATTTGTCATTTGTCATTTGTCATTTGTCATTTGTGAATAGTTAGAGAACTTAGGCAAAAAAACCCGGTTAATAGCAAAAATCCAGGGTTTAGATGAGCAAATTTGAAGCACAAACCGGGTTTTTGTCCCTGGGTCAGTCCTTAGTTAGTTTTCTAACCAATAACCAATGACAAACGACGAATGACAAATGACAAATAACCAATAACCAATGACCAATAACCAATGACCAATGACCAATAACCAATGACAAATGACCAATGACAAAAATATTAGTAGTTGCGACAAGTAATCCTGGTAAGTTGTTAGAAATCCAAGATTACTTAACAGATTTAGATTTAGAATTGCAACTTAAACCGGAGGAATTAGAAATTGAAGAAACAGGCGCAACTTTTAGCGAAAATGCTTGTCTAAAAGCATCTCAAGTGGCAAAAGCAATGGGACAATGGGCGATCGCAGATGATTCCGGTTTAGAAGTAGAAGCTTTAGAAGGAGCACCGGGAATTTATTCGGCGCGTTATGGGAGTAGCGATCGCGATCGAATTGAAAGATTACTGTTTGAATTGGGTAACGAATTAAATCGAGAAGCGAGGTTTGTTTGTGCAATTGCGATCGCACGTCCTGATGGTTCGATCGCTTTACAAACTGAGGGAATTTGTCCTGGAGAAATATTGCATTCTCCGCGAGGTAATAATGGCTTTGGTTACGATCCTGTTTTCTATGTTCCAGAACAACAAATCACCTTTGCAGAAATGACTCCAGAATTAAAAAAATCTGTGAGTCATCGCGGAAAAGCATTTCAAGCCTTATTACCCAAATTACAAAAATTAGATTTTAGATCCTAAGCTGTGGAGCATTTAAATCACTTATTAACGAGTAGGGTGCGTCAGACGGTAAAGCCTTATATAGAAAGGAAAATATCCCCTTCTGACGCACCCTACAATATGACTTTTAAATGCGTAACAACTTAGTTGAATGGGCGATCTAAAATCTAAAATCCAGGACTAAAGCTGCGTGTCACATTTGAATCAAATTGTAGGGTGCGTCAGACATTAAACTTGATTGAAAGAATAAGGGTTTTAACCTCTGATGCACCCTACTGATTGTGCCAGTTGCGTAAGTCCTAAAATCTAAAATTCTTAGATTGCTTCTGTATTTTTTTCGCCTGTACGAATCCGAATTACTTGTTCCACAGGCGAGATGAAAATTTTGCCATCGCCAATTTCTCCAGTTCTAGCAGAGGCGATAATTTTTTCAACTACTAAGTCAACTTGATCGTCTTCAATCACAACCTCTACTTTTAGTTTTTGGAGAAATTCCACAGTATACTCAGAACCGCGATAGCGTTCAGTTTGACCCTTCTGGCGACCAAAACCACGCACCTCGGAAACTGTCATCCCGACAATACCTGCATTAACTAAGGCTATCTTGACTTCATCAAGTTTGAATGGTCTAATAATCGCTTCAATTTTTTTCAATTTCTTAACTCCTCAAAATCTGTTTCATGCGTCTTTTAGTAGACATTACCAGCACAAAAGAAGCAAGGGGGTTGATGTAGGAACTGTCTATACAGAAGTCGGTAAGGAATTGACTATGAAACCGTCCCTACTTCGGGAAAGCTGGTTTGAAAATAATCTTGTATTCTAAGTCGTCCACAGGTATTTGTGACATCTTTTACTTCGGCTAATCCTACCGTCTAATATCATTTCTCCTTAAGTTGGCTACAGATGATTGACGCGGCGACGCGGCGAAACTCCAGACGCGGAGATTAATTTGCAGCATTTTAGAGAATTGATATGAGACATTCCTGCTCCTTATGCTGGCACAAGTCACCGTTTGAGATTACCATATCTGGCGTTATCTTTCATGCTTTTCAAGCACGGAGAGTCGCAAAAGTAAACAATTCATGACAGAAAACAACTTTTGGCTACAGAACCTCAAAGGTAAAAGGGAAAGATTTTACCCTTCCCTCTGACTTCTATCTTAAATGTCGCAATTCATCTCACCGTTACAGCGCAGCTTAACGGTGAGATGAATTGCGACCAACTCGCCTCAGATTGAGCGCAAGCGTTTCCTTATAATTCAGACTGATTCTCGACATAACGCTTTAAGTGTTCAACGGTAACGCCGCCACAACTGGCAACAAAATAAGCACCAGTCCAAAAGTGAGGCTTACCGTAAAAATATTTCTCAGAAAGTTCAGGAAACTCTTTGCGAATTAGCCGACTACTAACCGTCTTTAGATTGCCAATTAAAGTTGATAAAGGCTTGTCCGGCTTGTAGTCAATTAGCAGATGAATATGATCTGCCTCTCCATTAAATTCCACCAATTGAGCATCCCACTTGTTCAGGGTGTCAATGAATATCTCCTTAAGTCTAGATAGAATTACCTTGTTAATAGCTTTCTTTCGGTATTTTACGACCAGAATTATGTGAGCATTAAGCCTGTAAACAGACCTAAATCCGTAATTATACATGATTTACATTTCATAGCGTTAACTATTAAAATATTAGCATTGAGCATGAGTAAATGAATGCTAACTGCGTTGAAGGTAAGAATATATCCGAATAAAGAACAGCAAATAGCCTTAGCGAAAAACTTTGGCTGTTGCCGCTTTGTTCGTAATTATTACCTCAACAAATCCAACGCTCAATATCAAGAAACAGGGAAGGGGATGAGTTATTGCGATATGGCAAAAGACTTAACCCAACTCAAAAAGCAACCTGCGTATTCTTGGTTAAAGGAAGCAACAGCTACTACACTTCAGCAATCATTAATGGATCTGGGAACTGCGTTTACCAACTTCTTTGAAGTCAGGGCAAAATTCCCTAACTTCAAAAGTAAGCATGACAAACAATCCCTGAGATATCCTGAAGGTTGCTCGATTCAGAAGAAAGATATTAAGCTTCCCAAGATAGGCATTGTTAAGGCAGCGATTTCTAAAAAGATTGATGGCAAGATTAAGTCTGTGACTATCAGTAAAACAAGTACAGACAAATATTACGCCTCAATCTTATTTGAAGTTGCTGATGACCCAAAAGAAAAAGACGGGAAAATATCTGGAATCGACTTGGGATTAAATAGTTTAGTGACAGTGTTTGATGGGGAGGCAACTTATAAGGTTGACCCAGCTAGAACCACTAAGAAATACGCTAAACGCCTAAGACGTAGACAGCAAGCTTTATCTCGTAAAAAGAAAGGCTCCAGTAATCGCAGAAAGCAGATTAAAAGGGTAGCCAGAGTTCATGAGAAGATAGCGAATACAAGACAAGATTTCCTCCATAAACTCTCTCGTAAATTAGTTGATGAAAACCAAGTCATTGTAGTGGAAGACCTTTGTGTTAAAGGAATGGCGCGTACCAATATGGCAAAATCGGTCTTAGATGCTGGTTTTGGGATGTTGGTAAACTTCCTAGACTACAAGTTGAAAAGAGAGGGAGGAAAACTTGTGGAAGTTGACAGATTCTTTCCTAGCACAAAGCTTTGTAATTGCTGCAAACACAAGAATGATTTGCTCACTTTAAAGGAATTAGAATGGACTTGCCCGAAGTGTGGAACTCACCACGACAGAGATGAAAACGCAGCGAGAAAGTGCGATTCGTTTAGTCAAAACCGAGAAATCGGGGGACGACTAGCAGTATCAAGTAACCAATAGGTTGAGAAGCACTTAAATCCTTGGTACTGACAACTTCATAACCTTGTGAGTGAAGGCAAGTATCCT